>CBDUCU010000124.1:0-9154 GCA_965365725.1 uncultured bacterium
GAATCTCTCTGAGCGCCAGCCCGTCCCCGCCGCCGAGCACGAGCACGCGGCGCGGCAATTGTCCCGCCTCGCTTGCAAGCGCCATTGCCGGATGAACGAGCGCTTCGTGATAGCGATATTCATCGACCGAGCTAAATTGAAGATTGCCGTTTAAGAAAAGCTGAAACCCTGCGCGCCCGCGCGTCACAACAATGCGCTGATAAGGAGTCGTGCGCGCATGCACGATGTCGTCGGTAAACATCTGATCTTCGGCAAGCGAAGTCAGCGAGTCAGCTTTGATGATGCCGACTAAAAGTAGCGCGATGACGATCACAGCGCGTCCGCGCAGACCCGCCACGCTGCCACGAATCAGAGGCCGCATCAACCACGTTCCCCAAAGCCCAACCGCCGCGTTGAAGATGCCGAAGAGAAGCGACGTACGCACCAGCCCCAGACGCGGGACGAGAAAGAGCGGAAAAAGAAGCGAGGCGATAAGCGCGCCGATGTAGTCAAACGCAAGCACTCGCGCGACAAGCTCCTTGAAGTCGAGATTGTCTTTGAGAATCCGCATCAAAAGCGGAATCTCAAGTCCGACCATCGTGCCGATGAGCAGCACAACGCCGTAAAGGATGACCTGAAAATATGTGAGGTTCGCAAAGCTCAGAAAAAGCAGTGGCGCGCTTACACCGCCTAGAATTGCCACGCCCAGCTCAATGTCGATAAAGCGGCGCGCAAGGTCTTTGTCAAAAAAACGCGAGAGCCAGGAGCCGATGCCCATCGCAAAAAGATAGAGTCCGATGATGAGCGAAAACTGCGTCACCGAATCGCCCAGCACATAAGAGGCGAGCGTCCCCGCGAGCAGCTCATAGACAAGCCCGCAGGTGGCGATGATAAGGACGTTGAGGAAAAGAATAGGAGTGCGGTTCATGCGCGGGGTTAATGGTTCGCAGTAGTTGGCTAAGGGAGCAGTCTGTCGTAATCGGCGTGCGAGCCGATCCAGAACCAAACCACGCCTTCAGCCTTGTCTAAACCGAGAGCGCGGGTAGTGCGCACCGACGCGAACCGACCACACGTTACCGACTTTCTTAAAGTGCAAAGATGGATGTTTCGGATCGGCCTTGAGTAATTGGAAATTCTTATCGGCAAGGTCGCGCACGGCGCGCGGGAGATTGTGATAGAGTCGCCAGAATTGCGGAGTGGCAAAGTGTTTCACAAAGGCTGACACCGCCCCGCGTCGAATTCGCTCTCGGCCTCTTCAATCAACGCATCGAGCCGACCCGCCCGCACATCCCGCTCAAGCCGTTCGTCCCACGCACGCGCCTGAAACTCTTCCAACCATTCAACCAATCGCGCCAAATCAGAGGGCGACAAATTAGTGATTACCGATTCGATTTCTTCGACGCTCATAGCGTGGAGTTTATCTCACACGCTTGCGCCGCGACAACAACTTCACAAACGAGGGGCATAGTTCTTTTTATCCTTGAATGGCGGCGGCGATGATGAGTCCGATGCCGATGATGACCGCGCCGATGACGATGGCAATCGCCGTGTTGTGGTCTTCTTCCAATTCCTTACGGATGGAGAAGGGCGAGGCCTTGAGCATGATGAAATAGGCGAGGCCAAAAACGATGAGGCCGAAGAGGGTAAAGACGAGCGTCGTGACAAGGACGCTCATCAAATCTTCGAGTTTCACCACGCCGAAAAAGACGGGCGGACGCAGGAGTTGCGTCGCCGTCGTAGCATCGAGCAAAAGCATTTCAGTCAGCATCATTTTCCTCCGCGATAGCCAGCATGCCAGAAATGGAAAGAGCGATATCCGCCCGCCGTGCGGTATTCAGGCGGCAACTGTTGCCGGCGCGGGCTGCCAATCTCCCAACCCGCCCACGCCGCAAGCACGTAGAAGAAAAGCACCGCGCCGCCTAAAAGTAAGTAGAGCTTTGTCAACATCTTAATTCCTCAATGAATTTGCGTTGTTGATTGTCCTTTGTCCTCCGTTCAGTTGTCCGTTGCCTGTCTTTCGCTGCCTCCAGCTTCAATCAGCAGCGACGAGTTGATTGACCCAAAATAACGGACAACTGACGACACACCACGCAGACCCTTTTATTCGCTCGACCCGCCTGTCTCGTAGGGACTAAATGAACTGTCGGCCCAACGTCGTCGCTCAAAGCTCATATGCATGAAAAGCACGATGATGGGCAGAAGCGAAATAAGGATAAGCGCGATGATGAAATTGATGCCGCGCGTCACGCCCTGTTCGATGCGGACGAGAAGGCGCGGGGGGGCGGGAGATTTCCAATCCTCCCATGCTGCTTCGAGTCGCATCGTGTATGTGCCGCCCGGCAGCGCCGAAATGTATGCGGCCTTTTCGCGCCCGCCCTCGCTCCAGGATTCGCCGCCTTCAACGCCCGAATAAAATTCGATTGGAATATCGAACTGCTGTACGAGTCCGGTCTTTTCGTCGATCAAATCGCCGCCGACAAACATATAGCTGTTCTCGACGTTGGCCTGCGCCGTGACGCGCAGATTCTGGCGCGCTCGAACCTCGAAAGGCTCTGTGAAAATTATCTGTTGACCTTCCAACCCGGAGGCTGGCGTGGGTGCGACAGATGGATTTGTCGGGATGTTGATGCTGCGCCCGTCAGGAAGTCGAACGACGTTTGGAGTGGCAGCCGGACTTGGAGCAGCTTGCGGTTGCAGGGTAAATGTCTGCTCAAAGATTTTCTGGCGCGAGTCGAGAAGCGTCGTGCCGAGACCGACGGCGCATGTCGTGACCAGCAACAGAAACCAGTAGAGGTAGATTCTCTTGTGCGGAAAGACCTGATTGGGCGCGACGGTTGAGGGCTTTGGCAAATCCTTGAGCTGAAATTTCTCCTCAACCTCTTTTCTCGGAACGTAGGCTCCGAGCGACCAGTTTATTTCCCCTGCCGTCGCTTCTTTCGAGAGCATCAAAGGCGCTTTGACATAATCGACGGCGCGCACGGTCTCACCCGCTTCAACCTTCCAATAAAACTCGCCCGCGACATATTCGACGCGCGCCGGCGCATCCTGAAACTTCTTAAAACTCTTGCCGCCGTGCTGCGCGCGCTTGTCGTCTTCCGTGACTTCGCCGGGCGGAACCGTGCGAACAAAATTCCAGTGGCCGTCGGAATTGACGAGCCAACGAAAGCCCGCCGCAGGGTTGTAGAGAAGATATTCGCTCCAGAAATAACGCACGCCGTCGAACTCGACGCTGCGCGTCATAAAGCCGATGACGGTAAATTTGACTCCTTCAAATTCGGCCTCTGCGCCGAGCGGGATGTCCGGCTTGTAGCCTACAAACTCCAGCGTCTTGAGGTATCTCAACTGCCCTCGATTGACATCGAGAAGCGAGCCGCAGTTTGGACAGGTGACGCGCTCGGCGATGTCGGGCGCGCGCAGCTCAAGCGGGCCTCCGCATTGCGGACACTGAAGCTGTGCAGCCGCGACGCGCTTTGCTTCGCGCTCGCGTGGCGCGCCTGTGACGACGATGCCAAGCTCGGCGAGCGTCGTCTCGCGTCCGACAAAAACAAGCGGTGACGATTCGCCGTAGTCAATTGTCGCAAATGTTCCGTTCTGGCCGGAGAGGTCTGCGTAAGGGTAGGTTTCGCCGGGCGTAAACTTAAAAGGAATCTCGCCTTCGGCGGCGAGATAGCGCGCCTCACCCTTCTCCGCAACGACGAGCGGGACGGGGACGGGGATGGTCGTCACGGTTGCGCCCGGCTCAAGCTGTTCAAACGCGGGAACACGCACGGAAGGCGGAGCCTGAAAGCTCATGTAGAAGCGCCCTTGCGCCTCTGCGAGCCAGCCCCAACGCCCATCGGCAAATGCCGCGTACCATTCGTCCCACATCCCGCCCATCGAGTGGCCGAGCTGCGCGCGTCCCGTCAGTTCAAAGGCCGTGCCTCGATAGACTCCGCGCAAGCCTGTCTCAAGCGGCGAGCCTGTCTCTGCGACTTCCGCGACGCGCCCCAAATCTTCAAGCCCGCGATCTGTTCGCGCGACGACCGAGTTGCAAAACTCGCAGACGACGACGATTGAATCGCCGCGTCTGAACGAAACCTGCGCGCCGCACGCAGGACAATTCGCCTGAAGCGCGCTCATCGTGCGCTTCCTCCCGCGTCCGCGCCCGCAGCAGTCGTCACTAACTCTTCCCCGCTCTCTTCTACGTTTGAAAAACTAAGCTCGGTGTCAATCAAAACGGCATCCTCTTCCGTCTCGATACGCCGCTCCATCTCGCGCACAGAGACCTCGCGCGCACCGATCAGCTCTGCCAGTCTCTCTTCCCAAGCCCAGCGCGGACGCGCGCGACAGCAGTAGAGATTGAAACTAGCTACGCCGAATTCGGGATATGTATGACACGCAAGATGAGATTCTGTGAGCAGCGCGAGACCCGTCACTCCGCCCGCGCCTGCGAACTTGTGCCATTGCGCCTGTCCAACCACCTTCAGGTCAAGCTCTGCGACCGCGCGTGCAAAGACGGCGCGCAGACGCTGCACATCGCGCAAAGCCTCCGGGTCGCAGCCCGCAGCCTCGACCAGCCATTCGGTTCCGACGATCAACATATAACTTTTTGACGAAGAATTACCGGCTACAATCGCCGTAAGAAATCCATCTGTAACGGGACGGCAGAATAGGCGAAAGAAATCTCATTTGCAACAGTTGTTTTCTCCCTACAGACAAAATGCGCCGAAGACGCACATTTGGAAGACGCGACCTGTCTTGCGGGCATACTCGTCTCGTTCGCTTAAGCGCGCTACGCAGTTGGTGTTGAGACTCAACACAGAGTCCACAGAAGAGCATGCGCGCACAAATCATTTGATACTTCGGATCTGAAATTCTCTCTGCGGCCTCGGTCTCTACGACTATAACGATGCTCTTTGTCCGAGAGTCGAGAATGAATAAATTCAGCACGGCATGCACAGTCTTCCCTTTCATGCGTCGCATGCTATCATCCGCTCTCGGCAGTCAAACCAAACGGCAATTCTCTCGAACGCCCTGAATACCTCGTCAAAATCGGGTCGAACGATCCGAACATACGGGCGTGCGTGCGGATGCAGCCGAACGCGTGTATAGCAGGACGCTTTTATCATGTCGGTCAACCTTCATCCTGACATCGAACAGCTTATCCGCGAGCGCGATTTTTTCGCGCTGCGGTCGGAGCTGCGCGACCGCCCGCCGACGGAACTCGCCGCCCTTATCACCGAGCTTGAGACGGAAGATCAGGTCATTCTCTTTCGCGTCCTGCCGCGTCGTCTGGCGACAGATGTTTTCGAGTATATGGAACTCGATGAGCAGGAACAGCTTCTCAAGGCTATGACGCAGGAGCACGTCTCGCGCATCCTCAACGACATGGCCCCGGACGACCGCACAGAGCTTCTGGAAGAGCTGCCCGCCACCGTCACCAAACAGTTGCTTGCGCTGCTGACACCTGAGGAGCGCACGGTCGCCGTCTCGCTGCTCGGCTACCCGGAAGGAAGCATCGGGCGTTTGATGACTCCAGATTATGTGCGAGTCCGTGAAGAGTGGACGGTCGAACACGTTCTCGACCACATACGCCGGCACGGCAGCGACAGCGAGACGCTCTCGATCATCTATGTCGTCGATGAGCGCGGCGTGCTCATCGATGATGTGCGCATACGCGAATTCCTGCTTGCGCAACCTGACTCGATTGTCTCCGATTTGATGGACCACAAGTTTGTCGCGCTCAAGGCGACCGACGATCAGGAGACGGCCGTCGCCGCCTTCCGACGCGAAGACATGGCCGCGCTACCCGTCACGGATACGACCGGAGTTCTCATCGGTATCGTGACGGTTGACGACGTGCTCGACGTGGCCGAAGAAGAGGCGACCGAAGACATACAGAAATTCGGCGGCACAGAGGCTCTCGAAGAGCCTTACATGCAGGTCGAGTTTGGCAGCATGATTCGCAAGCGCGCCGGTTGGCTCATCATTCTTTTTCTCGGCGAGATGTTGACGGCGACGGCGATGGGTTTTTTTGAAGAAGAGATTGAGCGCGCCGTCGTGCTTGCGCTTTTCGTCCCGCTCATCATCTCTTCGGGAGGCAATTCCGGCTCTCAGGCTGCCACGCTCGTTATCCGAGCGATGGCTATCGGCGAAGTCGCTTTGCGCGACTGGTGGCAAGTGATGCGTCGAGAGGTGCTCTCAGGGCTAACTTTGGGCGGCATCCTCGGAGTAATCGGTTTTTTACGCATCGCAATTTGGTCAAACTTCTCAAACGTCTATGGCCCGCACGCCGTCCTTGTCGGACTAACAGTTGCCATCACGCTCATTTCTATCGTGATGTGGGGGACGCTCGCCGGCTCGATGCTTCCGTTTTTGCTGCGCCGACTTGGATTTGACCCGGCCACCTCATCCGCCCCCTTTATCGCCACGCTTGTCGATGTGACCGGCCTCGTCATCTACTTCAGCGTCGCCGCACTCATCCTGCGCGGCACGCTTCTTTAAGGCTTGAATAAGATTCGTTTAGAGTATTTTTGTAATTCGATAAATGACTGCGCGATGCGTGCGAGAAGAGTTTATAATGCGCAACATCTGCGCTCGTTTGCAGCTTATTAGAGTCGCCTTCTGATAGGCGTTTTTGTATGTCTAAACTGAGAAAGCCAAATCTCAAAAAACAGCTCATCATCCCGGCGCTCGTCGCAGGACTGTTTGGCGTGGTCTATTACGCACTGGTCAAAAACGAGCCGGTCGTTCCCGCCGAGACGGCTGCGATGGAAGTCAAGAAAGCTTACGAGCTTTACTGGTGGATTTTAAATGCCGCCTTTGTCGCGATGTGGCTCTGTTTGGCTTTTCTCATCGTGCGTGCGGTCGGCGCGCTGGTCTTTTACATTTTCCGCAGACGCAAAGGTTACGACGCGCCGAACCTCGTTCGCGACATCTTTGCGCTTGTCGCTTACACGATTCTCATCGCGTCGATACTAAAGTATTTCTACGTCAACCTTTCTTTAACGGCGCTTTTGCCGACGTCGGCGCTGCTCGGCGTGATTCTCGGTCTTGCGCTGCAAGACACTTTGGGCAATCTCTTTGCAGGGGTTTCGCTGCACGCCGACAAGCCCTTTCAAGTCGGCGACGTGATACAGGTCGGCAAATGGACTGGCGTGGTCGAAAGCGTCACGTGGCGCGCGGTCAAGATTCGCACATTTCAGAACCACGTTGTGCTCTTCTCAAACAGCAGTCTCTCGAAAGAATCGATCGAAGTCTGCCCGCGAGCCAACGCCAACGCGCGCCTTGTCTTCTTCAACGCTCTTTACACGGACTCGCCCGTCAAGGTCATCCACGTCGTCCGCGAGGCCGTGCGCGAGGCCGACAATGTTTTACGCTATATGACTCCGATCGTGCGCATACGCGACCTTGGCCCTTATGCGGTTGACTACGAAGTCAAATACTGGCTCTCCGATTACGCGCGCTACAACGATACGGACGCGCTTATCCGCCAACGCATCTGGTACGCCTTCCGACGCGCCGGTCTCTCATTCGCTTACCCGACGCAGACGCTCTATCTCAATCGCCCGGCGCACGACGGCGCGAGCCAAAGATTCGACGACATTACAGACCGCCTCTCGGCCGTCGATATCTTCTCGCCGCTTTCGGCCAAAGAGTTGAAATCGCTTGCAGAGAATACGACCGGCAGAGTCTTTGCGCCCGGTGAGACGATCATCCGCGCGGGCGACACAGGCTCCTCGATGTTCGTCGTTCATGCCGGAAGCGTCGAGGTACGCATCGAGCAAAACGGTCAATCACGAACCGTCAATACCCTGCACGAAGGCGATTTCTTTGGCGAGATGGCGCTTTTTACGGGTGAGCCGCGTACGGCCAGCGTCGTCGCCGCCGGTGAGACCGAAGTTTTAGAGATTGGACACGACGCGATGAAGCGCCTTTTTGAGACAAACCCCGACCTCGTCGATGCGCTCAGTCATACAATCTCCGAGCGTCGCATGGCGCTTCAAGCAAGCGCCGAGACACCCGGCATCGCCGCGCATGAATCTGCCGGTCTGATCTCCAGCATCCGCAGGTTCTTTGGGTTTGACTGATCAAAGCAAAAGGCAAAAGTGAAGAGGCTCGGATGCCTTCCTACTTTTGCCTTTTACCTTTTGCCTTTTTTTTTACCATCCCATGCGTTCGCGTAAAGACGTGATGTGCGCAATGTGATGGCGACCATGCCAAGCATAGAGCGCAAGGTGCTGTTCGAGCTTGAGCGCGCCCCAATCCGGGTGTCTAAACTGACGCGCGAACTGTTCATCAATGAGCGAGCGCCAAACAGTCGTCCAACGGCTGTGTACTGCATCAAGCAGCGCGAGCGAAACATCGATCTCTCCCCTGTAATCTGCAAGCTCTGCCCAACGGTCTTCCATATACGTCTTAATAAGCGGCTCGTCCTCTGTCAGCGCAAGCTTTGTCCGTATAAAACCGTTGAGGTGGCTGTCGGGCAGATGGTGTGTAACCTGACGAACTGTCCAACCACCATGTCTGTAGGGCGTATCGAGTTGTTCGTCACTCAATGTTTCGACCGCCGCGCGCATGCGTGCCGGAGTAGCCTCAATCTCGTCGATATAGCGTCGCCTTTGCTCATCCGTATAACTCTCTTCAGGTTTGAACTCTCCGACGGGGAAACGCTCGTCCATCTGCTTCACATCCTTTCGTTTTAGTCTCTGAGATCTCTCTTCTCACCCACTTGCCGAGCAAGTCTCGGAGGCGGGCGCAACTGCCTTGCTATTTTCTTTAGCAATAGATTTTTTGCGACGCGCCGCAAGAGCCGGTGCGGTCTTGACGAGCATCACTCCGCCGAGAATAACTAAGGTCGCCACCCACACGCGCCCGTCCAAAACCTCTCCGAGTACGAGCCAGCCGAGAATCACGGCGATGACCGGATTGATGTAGGCATAAGTCGAGACGATTGAGAGCGGCAGCTTCTGTATCGCGTAGGTATAAGAGCCGTAGGCCACAATCGATCCAAAGACGATCAGATAAACCAGCGCCGAGAAACTTCGCGCCGAGAAATGTATCTCACCCCATTCGCCAAGCGCCGTCCCCAAAAGCGTCAGCGACACGCCCGCAAAAAGCATCTGCACTGCCGCTCCCATCAAAGGATGTACGCCCGTCGGACGACCTTTCGCATAGACCGACCCGGCAGTCCAGG
>CBDUCU010000125.1:0-9134 GCA_965365725.1 uncultured bacterium
TGATGCGAACGGGAGTCGTCCCGCCGTAATCGTAGTTGATCGCCTCTACGACTTGGTTATAAAGAGGCCCGTAAATAAACTTGGTGGCCGTCACACGATTGCGCTCGTCTCTTACCTCTGTGCGCTCCGGACGCGGTGAGTTATAAGCCCCCTGTTCCCATGTCACCTTGCTGCTCTGAAGAAGATTGCCATCCTTGTCGCGCGTCTCGTCCTCGACGACCAACCCATCGTTCCATTGATTCGGCGCGTTGATGGCAAGCTGGATGCTCTTTGTCCCGTCGGGCATCTCGATCTCAGTCCGGCGCGGCGAAGCGTTCTGATAGATTTTGTACTTCGTTACCGCCGGTTCTGTGTCCATCCCGTACCACGTGTGCGTGGCATTTTCGTAGGTCGGCGCATCCGTCAGAGTGTCGTTGCGCGTGAGCGTATAGTCATAAACGATCTCCTGCGACACGTTGCCTGCCGACGTAATCGTGCCCATCTCGTTGAGCGAGCCGGCAGAAAAACCCATCGCCCGCCGCTCGCTCACCTTTGAGATCATGCCGTAGGAAGAATATGAATTTCCGTCGCCGAACCAGTAGCCCGTCTGCGTCGCCGGATAATAGATGGCATCCACAACCCAAGGATACTGATCCCGCACAAGCGGCATAAGACCTGAGAAACCATAATCAAGCACGTGCTGCTTGTAGTGCAGCCGGACGAGCGTGCGCGTCGTGCCGCCCAGTCCCGGCCCCGTCACCGCCGTCAGCAGATTGTTGTAGTCGTAGTGAAAGTTGACGACGCGCCCGAGCGTGTCGGTCACGGTCTGGATTCGCGGCCCCTGATTGTTGACGTAGGTGATGGTGACGTAGTTGCCGTTTGCGTCTGTAATCCGCGTCGGATGAAGCGCGTTCTCTCCCGGCGCGCCGTAGTCAACCACCGTCCCGTTCGGATACTTCGCCCACCCTGACGATAAGTTCTGTCCCGCGCCCGACGCATAGCTGTAGTAATCGATAAAAGTGCCGTCGATGCTATTGCCCGTGAAATGCGTCCCGTAGCTATAGATTTGCGACGATCCCGAATAGGCATGGCGCGTGCCGTCCGCATCAATGAGCATCGTTCCGTTGTACGCGCCCATGCCGATGAGCTTGCCGAAGCCGAGCGACCAACCCGGAGCAGGCCAATCGCGGTCGATGTTGAAAGTGATATTTGAGTCAGCCTTTGTCCAAACGCGCGAGTTGTAGGCCAGTCCCAGATTGATGTCGATGCCGCGCCCCGCCAGCGCGATGACGGGCGCTGCCAGTTGGAAGTTGCCGCTTCCCGCTCCGTCATCAACAGAGCTTCCGGGCATGTCGCCACGCTCGTTGATGGGATCGTCCGCCGCCCCACGGTTGGTATCGTTCCAGCTATAAGGGTCTTCAAGCTGCACCTGTACGGCAGATGGTGAAACAGCCGATGGTGCGGCCATTTCAGCAGCGTAGCTGGCGCGGACGAAACTTGCTTTGCCCTCCAATCTACGCGAACGCGCGCTGTTTTGGCGCTCCTTCTTACTCCCCTCAAGCGCAGCCCCCTCTGCCGGCAAATCGCGCGTCGAAACCTTCTTCGTCCTAATCGGTTTCTCATTCTCCGGCCCGCGCTCGACGGCGAGCACTTTGACCGTGACATGCGCTTGCTTGCCAGCCGCTTCGACTCTGACTTTGTATGTGCCGGAATTCATCGCGCTGAACATCCCTGTCGGCGAGATGTGATGCGCGCGATTGCGTTCAACGTCCTGCACGCTCCATAGAAGCTTCACGCCGCCGACAGCCGCGCCGTCTCGATTCTGCGCGACCGCCGTAAAAAAGATGCGCTCGCCTGAATTGACCGTGACATCTCCCGGATAAATCTCTAATCGTGCCACCCGCGCATCGCGCTCGGACTGTTTCTCTTGCGCGTGTTCTGCCGATCTGCCTTGCCCGTTGAACATACCTTTGAGCGTAGTCGACCAGCCGCTCGCCTCGAACCAGAGCATGCCGCTCAGATGCGCGTCGCTCACGATGCCTGCCAGCACGGGCGGCGCGGCTGGAGATGAGGTCAGCAGAAGCGTCAACGAAACGAACCAAGAGATAATGTGAGTGCGCGGTGAAGACGGGCGGGTATTCATGGGATTATTTCCTTTTCGGGATCGACTCCCCGCCGCGAGTGAGGTGCAGAAGATTTATGCAACGCATCTTTTCACGGGTGAGAAGGCGTAGAATTTCAAGTCAAAAAAAGCCCGGACAGTCATCTACAAGCGACTGTCCGAGCTATCACTTCTTTCAGCAACAAGGCGATGCTCTCGCGTCCCCCGTTTGTCATCATCTGCAGAGGATGGCAGCGATAGACCTCCGGCAAGGTAGAGCAATTCGATGGTGCGAGGATAGAACATAGTCAAAACTGTAACTGAGTAGATTTAGTGAGGCCTTCCGAAAGCGTGGGCCGATCAGTCGGCGCTCGTGAGAAACAGACTGTGAACGCCGAAGAATCTAATGCAAGAGATTTGCATTAGTCAAATTAATTTTCGGTTGCGTTAATGAGTGTCTCGCTAATATGTGAAGGCGAACGTATTGACCGGAAATGAAATATAGGAGGCGGGGTTTACCTTTGCACAAGCAATGTGAAATCAGTGTAGTGAGCGGAAAAGTTGATTCGTCCAGCTTCGATTTTGTTGCCGCCGACGCTGCCCATTATGACAGCGTAGCGTCTGAAGATTTTCGTCTTGCGACGATCACATCACGAGACCAAAAGAAGATGCCCGCGCAGGAAGACCGGTGCGGGCATCTCACAGTGCAAGTTGTCACCCGGCCATCAACCGCGACCCGGCTAAAGAGACGAGTTGACTCATCTTCACCTCCCCATCGGCCAGAGCCTTTTCGTTCAGTCCAGCCAGATGACGGATGCGCGGCAGGATCATGTCCACGTGACGGTGGATGCCTCCCGTCAGCGAGTAGATTTGAGCCACCACCTCGTCGGTCGCCTCCTCGCTCATCGCCTGTGAGATGATCGCCTTCGCCTCAGAGAGCGACAACTCCGGCAGCAGGTAGTGGAGAGCCACGCGTGAGGAAAGCTGCTCTCTCACCTCCTCCGTCAACTTCGATCTCGCAAACAGGTCGTAGAGCGCCTTCGTCCCTGCCAGCACGACCGGAATGCGCGCCATCTCCCACAGATGACAGATTGTCCCTAATGATCGCTCGTGCAGGAAATTCGCCTGATCAATAAAGAGCGGGCGCGGATAGCGACGCAGCCTCTCGCCGACGGCCTCTTCCAGGTCTGGGATGGTCCACTGCCGCTCGACGCGTAGCTCCTTAGCCAACTTCTGGACGAAGAAACGCGGCGTGACGTTGCGCGAGCAGAGCGCCATGATGGGGGCGGTTCGCATCCTTTGAAGGGCGTACTCGGTCAGACACCTTGATTTGCCCACGCCGGGCCGCCCGTACACGACGACGATCACATTTTCATTGATCGCTACGTCACAGGCTTGCACCATCTGCTCCCAGACGCGCGTCTGCTTGAAGGTGTTGGCGTAGCCATGACGAATAGTCCCCTCCACTCTCTCACGATAGACGCGGATCGAGTTCTCAAGCGTCGAGGTCTGCGGGTCGTGCCCCTCGCCGCCATCCTTTTTCGGCAGGAAGTAAGTGCCGGCAAGATAAGCATCCAAGGCTCTCCGCGAGATGCCGATGTATTGCGAGCGAGCAAGTATCTCGGTCGTGTGGTGCGGGTATCTTTCGATGTAGCCTTCGAGCCAGCCGCGCAACTTCTCATTCCATGCGACCTCTCTCGATGAGTTTTGTTTCTGGTGTTCATTCATTTCCTACTCCTTTCCCTCAGACCGTCAGTCGATACGGCGGCAGTTTATGGTTGCGATGGTGGTCGATGATCCCCGCGTCCATGTCAAGCAGCAGATCGCGGATGAGCATCAGCGCCTGATCGTCGGCGAGTTGCGCCGACTCGCCGCGCTCGGCGTAAGTCTTGCCGACGATGGCGGCCATCCGCATGAAGAAGACGACGAGCGCGCTTTCCGGCGGCTCGAAAGCGAAAGCCTTTCTGGCACGAATGTGGCGCATCACGCACCACAGGTCATCGCCGCTGTAGCTTGCCAGAGTAGGCCGGACGAACTGGCGGACGGCGCTGGCCTTGAGTGGGGGCGCAACCTCATCGCGCCCCTTCTGTTTTCGTCCCTTACGTCTCCTCTTCATAATCGAACTCCTTCACCGGCGCGACCTCCCCGTCCGTCCTGAAGATTGAGAGGTCGGCTTTAATCGCAGCGACCTGCGCGCCCGTAACTTGCAGAGCAGTAGCCGCCTGCCGGAGCTTCGTGCGATCCAGCCGCGTGAATTGATGGACATTCGCACTGGATTTATCCTGTCCCTTCTGCGATGCGCGAGTCGTTTCGTGCTGTAGTTGATTCGCAACGCGCTCTTCCGCCGTCTCCCCGCGCAGATTTGAGGCGCGCAGCAGATCGGCTTCGCGGATGACCTTGCGCTCATGCGCGCGTGCCTCGGCCACCAGCTTCAGAGTCTGCTTGTTGGGGTTGAGGATGGAGGTCGGGGTAATCAGCACGGCTTCGCATAGTTGATGGTTGGGCAGCACGACCCACACGCGGCTGTAGTCCGTGTCCGTGTAGCGAACCTCGACATCCGCTCCCTTAAACTCGGCCAGCGCCTCGTGGTAATAGAACCAGTGTGATTGAAAGCACTGGATGCCGTTTTTGCGCACGCGTCGATGCTCGGCGCGCATCAGCAAGAGCGCCAGCGTCTCCGCTCTGATCTCATAGCGGATAATGTAGAGCCGTCTGTACTCTTCGAGCGGGATGAGACTCTGCCCGCCCAGCGTCGGGCGTTTATGCGTGGTTGAGTTGTATCGCAGGATGTGGCGCGCAAGGGAGGCGTGGTACTCGTCGAAGATGATGAATGGGGAGTCGGCGGCGCGCCTCTCCGGTGGGAGACGTTCATGCCGCTCGTAGAGGCGGCGGCAACGGTCGGGCCTGTGGGCCGGGTCACGCCCGCAAAACTCCGCAAAGCAGTTCTCCTCCCACGCCGTCAAATCGCGGAAAAGGCGCTCGACCGGTTTCTCCTTCGGGTTGCGACCGTTGGCGACCAAGTGGCGCAGCGACAGATCGTCGAGAATGCCGACCCTCCGCTCGCGGCAGAGCAGTTCGAGGCCGCCGTCGAGTCGCATCGCGCGTTCATGCACAGCGATCACACGCCCGTCCCAGTTATGTGATAAGTAGTCGCGCCCGCAGTCCGTGTAGATGTAACTCTGGAACCGGTTGTCGGAACGCGACAGGGGTTGCGCGCCGAACGTCTCCACGCCGTTGGCATATGCCAGCGCGGCAGTCCGCGCCGAAGGCGCTAAATCGAGATGCCAGCCCCAGATGAGACCCGTCCGCAGATCGAACCAGACCGTGAGCCACGGGCGCTTCAAAGTTCCGTTAGGCAAGCGGACCAGCACATCTCTTTCACTGTGGTCGCCGCAGAGCACCTGGAGAGCTTCGAGGTCGGTGAAGTCGCGCGGCACATATGGCGCGTAACGTGCCTCGTAACTCGCTGCTCCTTCGACGTAATAAGCGCGCGCGATCTCGGGCAAGTTCCGCCATTGCCGGTATAGCCATGACTCGCCGGGGATCGTCCAGCCGAGAAGTTCTGCCTGTTCGAGCAGCGCACAGTAGAGGTGTCTCGGCCCTTTGTAATCACGCCAATGAGTATTGAGCCAGAGGACGGCATCCGGGTTGATCGGCGCACGTCGCAAGTCCGTTTGGACGGACGGCGGAGTATTAACGGCTCGCAGAAAAGCAGCAATGCCCTCTCTCCGGTAGGCTCGCATCCAGTCATCAAGCGTGTGCGGCGCAGGCGCATTTCCCCGGTGCGGCTCTTTTGCCAGAATCTTCGGTTCATCGCAGCGCGCTTGTTGGCAGAGTGCGAGGGCTTCTGCGACGAACTCTTTCCGTCCCGTTCGCGGGTTGGTTCTTCTTTTCGGCTTGAGACGCTGATACCGCTCGACGAGTCTTGCCAGTCGATTGGCTTCGGCGATCCAGAGTGGTCGTTCTTTTGCCGGCAGACGTTGCAGAATCTGCCGCAGTTTCTCTTCCCCGTCACTCTTCATCTTCGGTTCTCCTTTCATCTAGAGGGCTGATGGAGAACCGGGAGCAGCTACTTGTCGTCTTCGTAATAGATGAAGTTGACGGCGTTCTGATCCAGATTCTCCCGCCCATGGTCGTAGCGCATCACGGTCTTCGGGTCGCGGTGGCCCGACATCATCTGTACCTGACGATACGACAGCCCCTGAGCTAAAGCTTTGGTAATGGCTGTTCTCCGCAGATCATGCGGGGAGAGTTGACCGATGCCACCATATGAAGCCCACCGCGAGACGATGTTCCATGCCGTGCGCGAGCTGAGTCCCTTATCGAAGACCAGCGTCCGGTAGTTTGTGTGTGGTTGGAAGAGGAAGGCATCCGCGCCGTCCGAGCGCAGATTGCGGCGGCGTTTAGCGTCGAGCTTGAGGTAGTCGTCAATCGCCTTTTTGACCTCTGCGGGAAGAGGCAGGGTGCGCTCCCTGCCTCCTTTGACCTTACATTTCAATATCCAACGACCATGACTCCACTTGAGCGCAGAGGCACGCAGGGAACAGACCTCGCTGACCCTCAACCCCAGCCGGAGCATGACTAGAATAAGAGCGTAGTCGCGCGCCCCATCAGACTTGGAGCGATCAGGCCCGGCCAAGAGATGGCGTACCTCTTTCGCAGTCAGCGCCCGTCCCGCCGGCTCGTCGGGCACTTCCGGCACCGCAACCAACTTTGTCGAAGCCGGGTTAAGAGGGACGGTCCCGCCCGCCTTCAGATACTCGAAGAAGGAGCGCACAACTGACAACTTAAAGGCGACCGTCGCGGCACGCTTTCTTCCGGCGCGCAGATGGTCGCGCCATCTCAACACATCATCGGGTACAACTTCGGTCGGATGCTTGCCGCCAACAAACTGGAAGAAGTCCGCAACGGCCCGACGATATGCACGGCGGGTCTCATCCGAGACTGACTTATTGATAAAGGGAGCGGCCACGCGGATGTCAAATCTTTCGCCGATCTCCCTTCCTCGCTCAAATGGCACAGTCAAACTCCGCTCGGAATCCATAAAATTTTCCCTCCTATGAGACCACACCCTGAATCTTCCATTTGAATCTCTGATCTTGCATCTGGGTATAACTAGAGTTATACTAGAAGTATGAAAACCGCTATTTCGATTCCCGACGTAATCTTCGAGCAGGCTGAAGCGGCGGCCAAAGAACTCAAGATGTCGCGCAGCGAACTCTACACGACAGCCCTCAGAGAATTTCTTAATGAAAAGCAGTCCGCACACGTCCTCGAGCGGTTGAATCAGGTTTACGAGCAAGAGTCTTCGACGCTCGATCCAGCGCTTACGCGCCTGCAAGCATCAACGCTTCCCGTCGAGGAGTGGTAATGCAGCGCGGCGACATCTGGTGGGCGAATTTGCCTGAACCGGTCGGGTCCGGCCCCGGTTATCGTCGTCCGGTGCTGGTGCTGCAATCTGACGCTTTTAATCAAAGCCGGATCAGCACGGTCGTGGTGCTCGTCATTACAAAGAACGTGGCCTTAGCGAAAGCGCCGGGTAATGTCCTGTTGACTGCGCGCACGAGCGGACTCGAAATTGATTCAGTCGTTAATGTCTCGCAAATACTCACGCTCGATAAGAGTCTGCTGACCGAATATGTCTCAAGCATCCCATCGGCAAAGATGGCCAAGATCGAAGCCGGCGTGCGTCTTGTGCTCGGCATTTAGCACCCCATTTATAGCTTTTACTCCCTCAAGCCCTAGTTTAGCGCATTCAGATGATTCCGAAAACTTTCATTATCGGAAATGGCATCAACGAACAAGAAAAACATGTTTTAACTTGGGGCGTTGTTAAATTAGCGGGTGTGAAACGTCGCGTGAAACGATTCTACTGAGTATCTATTCAAAGCCCGCACCGGGACATATCTTCAGTTCAAATTACTGATTAGATCGGTAACATTCCGCATTCGAAATTCAGTAAAAAGAATGAGAAGTCAGTGAAAGGTCTGCTAACCTCTGCCACTTTTCTACTTGTTCAGTGAAATATCGGCTGATGAACTCAAGCTCATTCACTTCACCTTACCTGTTGCAGAGCAAAAGCTTGCCCCTAGCTTCGCACTTCTCGACTCCTGACACATTTCAGCAAATTTTGTGAGGACGTACAGACGCCCGCCCGGGCCCGGCTCTTGCGCGCCGAGGTGATGCTCGCTCATACGCTCGCGCGGGGCTCACAGAACGCACTGCGAACCAGGGTCAAAGAGATTCTGGGAGAAGTCGTGACAGTCTCGGGCAAGGAGATGGCGGGCGTCGTCGAGAAGGTAGATGAATTGCTTGAAATCGACCCTTCGGACAAACGGCATCTTTTCTACGAAGAGCTGAAGAGGTTTTTTTACGCGATGCGGGAAACCAGGCCCGAGGACATCGACGACGATTCACTCGACGAATTCATGACCGCCGCCGACCAACTCTCGAACGCCCTCTACAGGATCGAACTGAAGCGCCGGCAGAGGGAGAAAAGCGCGCGTAAAATGCAACTTTGAATGAGATAAGTTCAGGCGGTCGGTCGCCTTCTCAAGCCGGGATCGACAAATATCAGCCGCGCCCGTCGCCGCTATATAAAAGCGCACGCTGCACTTTTCTCTTTCTTTGTCAATATTTTTCATTGACCATACTACTTTTAGTCAATATAGTACGCGAAGATATGACGAGATGTGGCGAGATACCTTGAGGAATTTAAGACGAGATGGCTTTTAACGGAGGGCTGGTTGATTTGTCCACTCCTGAATATATGACAGTGACTGAGGCGTGCGAGTATCTGGAGGTCTCTTCGGACACGTTTCGCCGCATCGCCCGCGACCTCAATCTGGCTACCCTCAACGACCCTACAGACGCTCGCGTGAAACTCTACAGCCGGGCCGCCATCGCTGCTCTCAAGCAGCGCCCGATGGAGATATCCACCAGACATAAAGTTATTACAATCAGCAATAACAAGGGAGGGGTGGGTAAAACAACCACGGCCATTTCGCTCGCCGCCGAAGCGTCCACGAACGGCGAAAGGGTTCTTCTGATAGAC
>CBDUCU010000126.1:0-9100 GCA_965365725.1 uncultured bacterium
CTGAGCACGCCGATGAAAGGAACGTTTGAATTGCTCGAAGTGTCTTCGCCGCCGTCTGTCTCTTCACGCCCGAAGTCGCCGCCTAGCTGCTGTCTGCGGTGCTGCTGCTTCCATTGTTCGTTTGACGGAGAGAGAGGGCGGCCTTCCATGTAAGTTATTAGCGCCTGACCGAAACGCGAATTCTCTCTGCCGTTTGATTGAATAAGCCGCCACTCGCCGTCGGTTGAAAGCGGATCGCGGACGGCGTATGCGCGAAGCACGCGAACTTTCTTCGTCCGTCCGGGAGCATTTGCGCCTTCGAGCAATTGATCCATCGAAGTCGGGAGTTGTCCATTCATCATTCGCGCGTAACGCTCGATTGCATCGGCGACTTCTTCGCCGCGAATGATGGCTTCGATTTCGCGCTCGCGCTGCACCTGCTTCTGAATGTTGGGCGCGGCGGCCATCGCCAACATGACCATGATCGTCATCGCGGCCAGAAGCGCGACGAGAGCGTAGCCTTCATCCGACGCTCCCTCTGCAACAGGACGGCGCAATTTAAGCCGACGGTTCGCAGATGATGTTTGAAAGAAGCGCTTCATTTGCGTTCGCGTTCTAAAAGACCGGGTTCTTCATCTTCGTCTTCGCCGTCTGTTTTGGGCGGCGGTTGAATCGCGCCGCGCGGGATCGGACCTGATCCGAGCGAGCGTGCATCGGTGTAGGTCAACGTGTGTTTGATCTTCAAATCCTTGTCGGTTAGCTCGACCGTGCGCGCTGAGATGCCGGTCACGCGGAAGCGCCCACCCACGATGTCATTAAGCTGCACGCTCAGAAGCTCATTCTTCTGATCCTTGAGCACCGCCGTCTCGTTGTTGTAGCGCTGCCTGCCGAGGTAGCCGATGTATGTGTAGTTTGGCACGGGCGGCTGCATGACGTTGATGCTCGCGGTGTTTGAATAAAGCGCGTTGTCGGGCGTGCGGACGAGAACGGTGCGTGTGCCGGGAGCAGCGATAAGAGCTGCGGGGACGCTCGCCGCAAGTTGCTGTGGGCTGATGAACTGTGTAGGCGCTTCCTGTCCGTCGATATAGACGCGCAAGGCCGGCGTAAACTTGTCGCCGGAGATTTGCATCTTGAACTCGCCCGTCTGCGCATAGACGCTCTGCGGCGAAAGCGAAGCGAGTGTGACGGGCGGCGGAGGCGGCGGTGTCGGCTCAGGCGTAGCTGCGGGAACATTGCCGACCGTTGGCGGCCCGACAGGGCGCGTGTAGAAGGCGAAGATGTTGCGTCCCGGCTCGCCGCCCGTATAGACCGCGCGCTCAATGACTATCTCTCTGGGCGGCGTATCGATCTGTTCTTCCGGCGCAAGGTTCGGATTTGTTTGCGTCGAGTTGCTTCTCGCCGTTTGGCGACGGTTTGTATTTGTCTTTGTCGTTGTAGACGCGCCGCCGAAGAAGAGACGGACGAGCAGAAAGAGCGCGACCAAGCCGAAAACGGCGGCGGCGATCACCTTGTTGCGCTCGGCTGGAGTCTTGCCTTCAAAGAGTGCCATGCGAAAAATTCTCCGAAGCCCTCTCGCCAAATTTAGCGCGTCGTCTCGGCAGGCGACATTTGTTCAACTGTCGGCGGAGCAGCGCCCGCGCGACGAAAGTATGCGGCCATGTCGAGACGCAGAGAGACGAGCGCGCCGCGCGAAGCAGTAGGGGCGGCGGCGGCAGTCGCTCCCGTCTCGCCCGGCATGTTTATACTGGACGGGCGCGAATCCGTGATGCCTTCAAGCTCAATCTGATTGATGACGATAAAGCGCTCGTCCTGTGATTCAACATCTCTGATAAAGCGACGCAAATTCGCGTAAGGGCCTTCGACCGAGATACTGATGCCGACGCCGGGATAGACGGTTTGGACGGGACGGCTTGGGCCGGTCGTCGTTGTGCGTCGCGGCTGCGCGCCGTCCATGCTGCGCCCTTCAAACTGCGTGAAGTCGAGGCCGCCACTGATGCGCAGGTTGTGTTTGAGGATCATCCGGTTGAGTTCGCCCGCCACTTCGGTCGTGCTGAGGGCTGTTACTTGTCCGAGATGCTCGGTCTCGAAATTCTCAAGACTTGTCAAAATGTTCTGTACGCTTGCTTGCGTGGTCTCGGATTCTTGCCCTTCGCTGCGCGCACCCTGCAAAGCACGCTCAAGGCTCGATTGTTCTTTCGCCAAACTTTCGAGCCGCGCGCGCTGCGGGCGCAGCATCAGAAAATATGACGCAAGCGCCGCGACGAGCAGAAGCGCAGCAGAGGCGAGCGCGATGATTTCCGGCAGACCGAGCAGACCGCGCTGGCGCGACGCGACAAAGCGTCTCACGCCTGCTCTCATGCGTTCGCTGTTTCGGGAAGTTTTTGGTGTAGAAACTTTTGCCACTACTGATGCGCCTCCGCGCTCTCGCCCGGAGCTGAGGCAACGCTCGTGCTCACCGCTTCGCCAGATCTTTTGACGCGCTGCACATAACCAACTCTCAGCGACCATTCATAGCCGCCCTCGCCGCCGCGTCCACCGGCCTTGAAATTTTCGGAAACAGGCACGACCGTAAACGTCCCCGAACGGCTCATCTCGGCCATCATGTTTGTCACGCTCTCGGGCGATTTACCGACGACGACCACTTCAAGCTCGGCTCTCATTTCACTGCCGCGCTCCGCTACGTCGCTGACGCTGATGCGTTGGACTCGCACAGACTCCGGCATCACCGCTTCGAGGTCTGCAAAAAGTTGCGACCAGGAGAAGGCTTTACGGTCAACGAGAGCGTGCGCCGCTTCTAAAACTTCAAGTTGGTCTCGCGGAATCTCCTGACGCACTTCGGCGGCCTTTGTTTCGATGGCTTGTCGCTCCGCACGCATCTGCGCCACGTTGCGTTCGGCCCTGTCGGCCTGCTCGCGCGAGCGCGCCGTTTCCGTCAACACATAAACGATGAGAAGCAATGAGACGAGCGAGACGGCGACCGCCGTCGTCCATGGAAGCGTGCGGTTGCGGAAAGGATGGCTTGCGAGATTGAGTCTGGCGATCACTTGAAAAATTTATCTATTGTGCGCTCGCGTCGGGGTTTGCGAAGGGGAGCGAACGGCTTTCATCCGACCGTCGTGAAGCATAGCGCGCGGAAAAGGCAAAAGGCAAAAGTAAAAAGGTAAAAGGAAAAGCGTCGATCTGCCGTTGACGTTCGGACGTTTTTAACACCGCTTGCATAGTCAACGAGCGTTACACGCCGCGACCTTCCAAGCGGTTGCAAAAAGAGAGGCAAAAGCGGCAGCGTTTGAAACGCTCCCACTTTTGCCTTTTGCCTTTTACCTTTTTCCTTACGGTCTTCCCGTCGCCTGGCTGACGACGCGCGAGTTGATGACCTTGCCCGCCGTGTCGAGCGTCAGCTCGATGACGGCTCCGCTTGCATCTCTCACACGCCTCACCGTCTGACCCGCCGTGTTGGTCGTCTCGTTGAGGACGGTCGCGCCGAGGTCTGTAATTGTACCGAGCGTGCGCTGATTGAGAACCGTTCCGCTTCTATCGAGCGTGCGTTCGACGATGTTGCCCGTGCGGTCAACCGTCCGCTGCACGGTCTGGCCCAAAGTGTTGACTGTCTGGCTCAACAGCCCGCCCGGTTGCGTGACATTGTTTAAGGTCTGACCGACTGTGCCGACCGTTCGATCAACTACGCCGCCCGGTTGGAGCGCTGTGTTGGCAACTCCGCCGACCGTGCCGACCGTGTTATCGACCGACTGCAAGAGGCGTTCGAGTATCTGCGGGTTGCGGTCGATGGTGGTGAGCGTGCGGTCGATAATAGCGGCGACGTTGTCAAGCCTGACCTTGAGCAAGACTTCGGCGCGCACCCCCTTGATCGTCAGATCGACTTCATCGATACCTGCGTCTGCTCCTGCCGTTAGTTGAAGAAGATTTGCGAGCCGCGCATCGAGCGAGACGCGCGCGCGCAGGTTCTTAACCTTCAAAGTAATCTCTTCGACAGAGAGATTGGGCACGTCGAGCAACACGTCGGGGTCGCCCGAAGCGGCCTCGCGCCGGCGGCGCTCACTCGATTCCTGTTGACGACGTTGCTCGTCTGGCGAAAGCGGGCGGACGGGCGAGACGGGCGAAGGCGTCGCGCGCGGCTGTGGTTGTTGTGTCGCGCCGGTCGTGCGCGCGGTTCGGATCGAGGCGTTGTCGTCGCCGCTATTGGTCGTGGTCGTAGTCTGTGCGCTGACCGCACTCGCCCCGAAGATGAGGGCGACGACTCCACAGATAAAAATCTTTCTCACGGGCGTTCTCCTCCAAAAGATTTGATGAGCATTGCGCAAACGTCACTTCAATTGTCAGTGTGGGGATGCTTTCTTCTTACTTCATCACAGCTTGGCTTCAGGGGAGAGCAGATTTTGCATCATGGCGGCGGAGGCGCGGCTGTGCGCCGGTTGCTGAAAAGACGCAAGACCGGTTCGAGCGTCGCGCGAAAACGGACGCTCCCGCGCACATTGCGCAGAAGCAGTTCGATTCGCTCGGCCCCAACCGCTACGCCCACGCGCAAGGCAAGACCATGCCCCGCTTCTCGTCCGATCTCGACTTCCGTCGAAGCCTCGAAGTTCTCTTCCGCGATGCGTCGCTCCGAGATATTCAGCTCGAAGCTTTCATCGACGCTTGTGCGAGCCTCAGCGCTCACCGTGCGCGGCGTTGGCGCTGGAGCAGTTTGCGATGCGTCGCGTGCTGCGGGGGTCTGCGCCGCAACGCAAACGAAAAACGTGCTGATAAATAAGAATGCAAAGGCAGCCCGCGTGAATTTGTTCGTCACCTTCTCGTCCCCCGTCGCGCGCTTCTCGGGCGCGTCTGTGATTTTGAAGTTGCAGATGAATTTGCAACGGGCAAAGTTTGCGGGGCGACGTGCGAGGGCACGACCTGCGCTTTAGGCTCAACGAGGGGCGGATTTTGCGACGGAGAGGCAGGCGAGTCTTCGCTAACGGGAATTTCGCCGAGCGCTTCGGCGACGATGCGCTCGATGTCTTGAAAGACGCTCGTGATGCGCAGCGTGATGCCGATGTTGCGATAAGTCACGCCGGGCTGCACCTGTGCGGGCAAATTCTCGCGCTCCGCTTCCCAAGCTGTCTGCCGCTCGGGTTTGCCCGTGAACTCGACTTTCGGATTTGGCACTTTTTCAAAACGCAGCTCGCGTGCAGTGACGCGCGCAGTGATCGACAGATCAGGCTCGGTGATAGCAGTCTGCGGCGGCGTGGCGGCAGTCGCGGGCGGTTGGGTGTTTGTTTGTGCACGTGTCGAAGCGGCGTTTGCGACTATCAGCAAGATGCACGCTGCAAGCGGTGCGCAGGCGCGAGTCAATAAAGTCGGAATCTGTGTTCGCATGATGAATTGAAGAAAAACAACGAACAGAATTGTCCGCGCAGGACAAACGATTTCTTGTGGGGAACAAAGGGGATTCGAAGGCGCGGCTATGATACGCCGGAGAGTTCGTGCGCTGCAAGAATTCATTCGATCAAGAATTCATTTCGCGCAAAGCTTGTCCTGCACTCGGTTTAAGGCGGGATTCTTCCCTGTTCGGGCTATTGGCATCGGGCGTGCAATAAGAGATGACGCGGTTGCGGCCAGAATTCTTGGCGCGGTAGAGGGCCGTGTCCGCCAATTCGACCAACTCGATGGGGTCACGCGCGTCGTCCGGATACGAGGCCACGCCGACGCTGATCGTGATGCGCAGAGGCTCTCCAATCTCGGCTGAAGCGCCGCGCCGCGTTGACCAAAACAGATACGCTTCGACGGCTGAGCGGACGCGTTCGGCAGCGACGAGACCTTGCGCGCAGTCAGCGTTCAAGAGAACCGCGGCAAACCCCTCGCCGCCGAAGCGCGCGGCCACGTCGCCCGCGCGCAGCGCGCGTTTGATGACGGCTGCCGCATCGGCAATCGTCTGACTGCCGACGAGATGGCCGTGATGGTCGTTGACCTCTTTGAAATGGTCGATGTCCATCATCAAGACGCAGAAAGGGCGGCTCTCCGATGCGGCGCGCGCTGCCTCTCGACGCAGCTCCGAGAAGAACGACTTGCTCGTCAAAAGACCCGTTAATTCGTCATGCGCAAGCAGTCGATGGATGTGGCGCTGAAACTCGCGGTCGATGTCGTCAAGCAACTCAAAGCGTATGAGGTGCTCGCCGACTGTTAGCTTGTCGCCGTCTTGTAGATAGGCTTCCGCGACGGGATGGCCGTTGACAAGCGTGCCGTTTGTCGAGCCGAGGTCTTTCACCAGATAACGCGCCTCGCCCGTCTGACTGTCATGCACGACTTTGATCGAAGCATGCAGACGCGAAGCGCGAGCGTCGTTGACGCGCACGTCAGCCTCAAGTGCGCGTCCCAAAGTAACTTCATCACGCTCAAGCGGAATGGGTGCGGCAATCAGCTCGCCTCTTAAGAAGACGAGCGCGGGTCGGCGCTCGCGTGTCGAATGCGATGACGCAGCCGCCTCCGTAGCATGTATGTCGTCCACACTGCCGCCGGGCGCAACGGTTGTGCGTCCGGCTTTCTCATGCTCGCCCTCGACGGGCGCGCGCCGCTCATGGTCTCTTTCCTCTGCCACGCGTCGCATCTTAAAACGTAAAAGCCGCTGTCAGCAATTATCCGTCAGCTGTCAACTAAAAGCCTGTAGCTTCTTTGCTTGTGACGTGTGCCGATGACTTCTATAATCGCTGCATTAATTTTGCCGACGACGATACAGTTTGAATTCAGCGCACAGCAACGTACCGTCGTTGCGATCTGCAGCTGAAATCATCTTGAAGCCGGACGGTGCCTGACAGTTTGCTGAGGAGTTTTGAAGTTGAAAGAAGAACAGACAATCGACTGCCCCTGGTCGAAACAAACATTGACGGTCGAGCGTGTCTCGGTGGCGCGACTGCCGACCGAGATCGGCGAGTTTCGCATCGCCGGTTATCGCTCGCTTGTCAGCAAAGAGGAATTTGTCGCCCTCTTCAAAGGCGAAATTGATCCGGACGTGCCGACGCTGGCGCGCATTCACTCACAATGTCTGACGGGCGACGTATTTGGGTCGAGGAAATGCGACTGCGGCCCGCAGCTTCGCCGCGCAATGGAGTTGATCGAGGCGGAGGGGCGCGGAGCCATCGTTTATCAACTGCAAGAGGGGCGCGGCATCGGCATCATCAATAAGATTCGCGCCTACGCGCTGCAAGACGAAGGCGCAGATACGGTCGAAGCCAACGAGCGTTTAGGGCTCGGCGTTGACCTGCGCGAATACAGACAGTGTGCAGAGATTCTCTTTGACCTCGGCATCTGCAAAGTACGCGTTCTTTCAAACAACCCGCTCAAGCTGCGCGCGATGGAAGAGGCCGGCCTACGCGTCGTCGAACGCGTCGCGCTCGAGGTTAATGCCGCAGACCCAGCGATGAACTATCTACGCACGAAAAAAGAGAAGATGGGTCACCTTCTTGAGTCTATAAAATAAGGAAGAGAGTCAATTCTCATCAAATGATCCGGCCCGCATATACGTCGAGCTATATGCGGGCCGAAGTTTATCTGCGGACTAGAATCTACAAAGGTATCCAAATTTATGAATTGAACTCTGCCATTTTGGATGATGATTTGTCCCTGCTCTACTCGGCTTTACCTCTAAATCTCTTACGGCATTACTGTTTACACAATCAACGCTCAACTCCTGAAGAGGGCGGAACGAATGTTGCTAAATACTATTTACACAGGCTTTCACCGATGACCCTAAGCTCGGGTTGGCCAGGCAGGACATCGGTATTCAGTTAGGCCCTCGCGCGACCAGGCTCGAATCGAAGGTCGCGTAGCTCTTAAGACGAACATCTTTGGTAAAGCTCTAAAGTCAGCTCGGCAAAGCCAGGAACTCGAAGATACTTCTATACAAACGTCGGGTTCGGCAACATTCCTGCAAAGAAGCTCGACGCATAAGTCACAAACGGCTAGCCCTGCTTTTGTTTTTGAACTGGCTTCCGGGTCGGCTCCAACCTTTGAACAACGACTCAACTTTTGGAGGAGACAATGACCAGATCGATCTCTTCGATGGGCCGCGCGTGGCTTCTGCTATGCGCACTGCTGCTCACCTTCACCTACTCCAGTACGACCTTCGCTCAAACGGGCCGCTCAGCTATTCGCGGCACCGTCAAAGACCAACAAAGCAACGTCGTGGCGGGCGCTACCGTGACATTGGTTGATGTCGAGCGCAACGTCACACGCTCGCAGACCACAGGCGACGACGGCACATATACTTTCTCCAGTGTCCCACCCGGTCTATATCGCGTCGATGTCGAGGCCACCGGATTCAAGAAGACGAGCGTGACCGAGGTGCGCGCGCTTGTTGATACGCCGCTTAACGTTGATGTGGCACTTGAGGCCGGCAACATCGCCGAGACCGTCAACGTGACGGCTGCCGAAACGGCGCCGCTTAACACTTCCGATGCTACGCTCGGCACGGCCTTTGAATCGCGTCGCATCACGGAGCTTCCCTTGAACGCGCGCAACGTTGTCGGCCTGCTTTCTCTACAGACGGGCGTGACACCGCAAGGTTATGTCTCGGGCGCACGCGCCGATCAATCAAACATCACGCTCGACGGCGTGGATAACAACGAACAGCAGCGCGGTCTCGATGTTGTCACCGACGAGGCCTTTGCCGGCGTGCTGCGCGTCACGCCCGACTCGCTTCAGGAGTTTCGCGTGACGACGACGAACCCGAACGCAGAGCAGGGCCGCTCCTCCGGCGCACAGGTAACGCTCGTCACGCGCTCCGGCTCAAACGAGATCCACGGCGCGCTCTATCACTATCACCGCAACACGGTGACGACCGCCAACGACTTCTTCAATAACAAGGACGGCATCGAGCGTCCGCCACTTCTGCGCAACATTTTTGGCGGGCGCATCGGCGGCCCGATCAAAAAAGACAAGGCATTCTTCTTTTACACCTACGAGGGTCTGCGCGAGGCGACGGCCCAAACGGTCGTGCGCGAAGTGCCATTAGCAACGCTCGGCCAAGGCATCGTCCGCTATCCGACCGCGAGCGGCGCATCCGATCCATCCTGTCCGCCGGGCACGCCTGCGGGCGTGCGTTGTCTGAACAACGCGCAGATCGGCGCACTCT
>CBDUCU010000127.1:0-9090 GCA_965365725.1 uncultured bacterium
GTTTGCGTGTCGGAATCTTGACTGGCGGCGGCGATTGTCCCGGTCTCAACGCTGTCATTCGCGCTGTCGTTCGACGGGCCACCTCAGGCTCGCAAGAGAGCCAAATACTCGGCATCAAGAACGGTTGGCTTGGTCTTGTCGATGATGATGTCGAGCCACTGACAAGACAATCTGTCGCAGGCATTCTTCCGCGCGGCGGCACAATTCTCGGCACTTCACGCCTCAATCCATTTGAAGACCCTGCTTTCTTTCCCAAGATACGTGCGACGTGGCTTAAATATGAGTTGAATGCGCTAATCGTCGTCGGTGGCGAAGGCACTCTGCGTGCTGCCCGCGATATGTGGCGCAGCGAGAATTTCCCTATTGTCGGCATCCCGAAAACTATCGACAATGATCTGGGCGGAACCGACTACAGTTTTGGTTTCGACACGGCAGTCAATATCGTGACGGACGCGGTCGATCGCCTGCATACGACGGCGGAAGCACATCATCGCGTGATGGTCATCGAGGTCATGGGCCGCCACACGGGTTGGATTGCAGCTTACGGAGGCATCGCCGGCGGGGCGGACATGGTTCTCGTCCCCGAGCATCCATTCAAAATTTCTCGTATCTGCGAACTGCTTCTAAAAAGAAAACAACTGGGTCGAGCCTTTTCCGTCATCGTTGTCGCAGAAGATGCGCGTCCCCACGCGGAAGAAAGTTTTCTCAGCGAGGAGGTTTGTGCTGAGATTTACAAACCGGGGCGGCTCGGCGGAATTGGGTTTCATCTCGCACGCGAGATCGAATCGCGTACCGGTTTGCAAGCGCGCGTTACCAATCTCGGTTATTTACAGAGAGGCGGAACGCCGACTGCCTTTGACCGCATTCTCGCAACGCGTTTTGGCGTGCAGGCTTTTGAAATGGTCGTCAAACAAGAGTGGGGCCAGATGACCGCGATGCGCGGAAACAAGATCGTCAGCGTGCCCCTCGATGAAGCCGTCAATAATCTGAAACGGCTCGATGATGAGATTTACAGGGTGGCAGAGTTTTTCTTTGGATGACTTGCCCTACATTCGTCACGAATTGCTGTTGTGCCCGCGCGGCTCTTATTCACTCTTCTTTTCTTCTACCAACTTCTCTTTAATCTCCGCCTCGGCCTTCTCGCTTTTTATATCGAGGCGAAGCCTGTTGTAGAGACTCATATATTGATTCGCAACCCAGACAAGCGCGAAACCGCCTATAAAATATCCGCGCCAATCTTCAAAGAGCAGTCTGTATTGTGTAATGATGAGAAAAAAAATCGTTACGTAATGGCTAAAACAGTATTCACATGTAAATAGATAAAAAAACTTTCGCTTATACCATTGACGACACGTCTTGCTTCTTTCTACGCAGAACTCTCTCGGCTCACGAAAAACCTCTTCATGCGTGACGGTCCATGCTGCGCATGCAATGGGAATAGCGAGCACGAAGAGCGTGATGATTTGTATTGTCAGAGTCGAGATTTCCAATCTACACCTTTTTTACCATGCGCCCTTCAACCGCATTCAAAAGTTTTTTTTGGCCTGGCCGAGCATGAAGTTAATCTGTTGAAAGAGTTTATCGATTCAACCACTTTTTCTCGGTAAATTTTCGATTGATTTCCAAAATGCTCTTTTGTCCAGATCATAATACAAGCCTTTAGGCTGGCCGTGCCTTTACACTTCGTCTGTGTTAGTTTTGACGACTCATTCGTTAGTTGAAATGCCTCACGCGATTCTGAAACGATGCCGACAAATACAACACCTCTGACTCCGATGCTGCGACAGTACCACGAACTTAAGCAGCAATATCCCGGAACCATCCTCTTTTTCCGTCTCGGTGATTTTTACGAGCTATTCTATGACGATGCTGTCACGGGTGCGCGCGAGATGGAGATTACTCTCACCGCACGCCAAAAGGAACGTGGCACGCCCATTCCAATGTGCGGCGTACCGCATCACGCCCTGTCTAACTATGTCGCGCGTCTCATACGCAAGGGCTATCGCGTCGCCATCTGCGAACAGACGGAAGACCCCACGCGGACAAAAAAACTTGTCAGACGCGAAGTTGTCCGCGTTATCACGCCGGGAACGGCGATTGATCCGCAACTCCTCGATTCAAAAGAGTCAATCTATCTTGCTTCGATCTGCGGCGTAGGCGAGAGCTTCGGCGCGGCCTTTCTCGATCTCTCAACAGGAGAATTTCGCACTACTGAAACCAGCGGCCCGGAAGCCTGGACGAGAATTCGCAACGACATCGAGAGCTTTGCTCCGCGCGAAATACTCTTTCCCAAATCATTGGAAGCTCTCATCCGACAGACATTTGAGCGTAAGAGTTCATACGACTCATCTCTGCCTCTCGAAGAAGCACAGACGGCGACGAACACAGTCGCACGAATTACCCCCGCGACATATCATTCGACAGGGACAGGTCAAGCGGCATTTACACCTCTCGATGATTGGCTCTGGGAACCTTTGTTGTGCGCTACGCTTCTGCTTGAGCATTTTGGTGCACGCACGCTTGAAGGATACGGACTTGGCGGCAAGACTGAGGCCGTCAGCGCTGCCGGTGCATGTCTTCGCTATGCGCGCGAGACGCAAAAGGCGACGGCCTCGCATGTCTCTGACATCGAGTTCATTACAACTCACGACTACATGGTTCTCGACTCGGTTACGTGCCGCAATCTTGAACTGGTGGAAGCACAGAGCGGTGCCGGAAAAAGCTTCTCACTTCTGGGCGTGATTGATTCAACTGTGACCGGCATGGGCGCGAGGCTTCTGCGTTCATGGCTTCTACGTCCTTCAGTGCGTCGCAGCGAAGTGGAGACGCGACAAGAGGCCGTCGCAGAGCTTTTCAAATCGCAGATGCGTCGTGATCGCCTTCAAACTCTTTTGCGAGAAGTCTCCGACCTCGAGCGTCTCACAGGCCGCATCAGTATGGGTACAGCGACACCGCGCGACCTTTCCGCACTTCGCCGTTCCCTTGAACAAATCCCTTCAATTATTCAGGCGTTATCGGACGCTAAAGCCTCGCTGCTCCAAGTGCTCTGTGAGAATACGGATGAGATGGCTGACCTAAGAGCGTTGATCGCTCATGGGCTAAGCGACGACCCGCCTTTACAGGTTGCCGAAGGGGGGGCCATCCGCGATGGCTTCGATCCGGAGCTTGATGAGCTGCGTGCGATTAGCCGGGACGCAAAACTTTTCATTGCCGGCATCGAGTCTCGTGAGCGTGCGCGTTCTGGTATCGCATCTCTCAAAATAAAATTCAATAACGTCTTTGGTTATTTTATTGAAGTCTCTAAAACAAACTCCGCCAAAGTTCCAGAGGATTACGAAAGAAGGCAGACGCTTGCCAATGCCGAGCGGTTCACCACACGTGAGCTGAAGGAATATGAACGCAAAGTGCTCGGCGCTGAAGACCGTATTGTTGAAATCGAGACGCGTCTTTTCACAGAACTTCGCATGCGTGTCTCACAAGAGACTCGCAGACTTCAGGCGACGGCACGCGCACTTTCAACCCTTGACGTTCTAGCGTGTCTTGCTTCGGTCGCCGCACGCAGACGTTACCGTCGCCCGCAGTTGCACGACGGCGACGAGCTTGAGATCAAAGGAGGTCGTCACCCCGTTATCGAGTCGTCTACAGAAACGCCGTTTATTCCAAACGATCTCTACATGAACAATTCGACCGACCGTTTGCTCATCATCACGGGGCCGAACATGGGGGGAAAATCGACGATTTTGCGGCAGACTGCGCTCATCTCAATTCTCGCGCAGATGGGTTCTTTTGTGCCTGCGGATCATGCCCGCCTGCCCATTCTTGACCGCGTATGGACGCGCGTCGGAGCGTCTGACGATCTCGCGCGTGGACGCTCGACCTTTATGGTTGAAATGACCGAGACCGCTGCGATTCTTCACAACGCGACACCCCGCTCACTCGTCATTCTCGATGAGATTGGACGCGGCACTGCTACTTTCGACGGACTTTCAATTGCTTGGGCCGTCGCTGAATATTTACATGATTCGTCTAAGCATTCGGCCAAGACGCTCTTTGCCACTCATTATCATGAATTGACGGAGCTGGCCGAGCGCCTTCCCGGCGCACAAAATTATCAGATACGCGTGGCTGAACGCGAAGGCGAAGTAATCTTTCTTTATAAGTTGGAGCGCGGGCGCGCGTCGAAATCTTACGGGATTGAAGTCGCGCGTCTGGCTGGTCTTCCGCCCGCCGTACTCACGCGCGCGCGCGAGGTTCTGACAAGGCTCGAACGTTATGAGCTTGATGTTTTTTCCGATGAAAGAGAGAAAAATTCGCTACCGGATTCGCCTCAAAGTGATAATCCTTTTCCGTTAATGCAAGCAAACGGTGGGGGGGCTTTGGAGACGGCTGCTCGTCGCCTGCGTCGTCAATCGCTCGCCGCACAAGCCTCTCTCTTTGACGCGACAAACCAGAGGTTGCTTGACGAGATTCGCGGCATTGATGTAGAAACCCTCTCAGTGGAAGAAGCACGAGAAATTCTTTCAGGTTTGCAGAGACGCATCCTTTAATCCCCCTTGCTAAATTGCCGAGAGATTTTTTTCCAAAGGGCCATCCATCTTTTTCATGATCGAATTCAAAACTCTTCAATCGCTTCCACTCGAACAGAAGATCGGACAGTTTATCTTCCTCGGTCTCCCCGGTACAGAGTTCGACCAACAGACGCGAGAACTGGTTGAATATATAAACCCCGGCGGAGTCATCATCTTCGGACGCAACGTTTCCTCCCCGCAACAGCTACGTCATCTGCTTGATTCAGTGCGCGGCGCTGTGTCCACCGAGCCTCTTGTCGGCATCGATCAAGAAGGCGGGCTGGTCGATCGTCTTCGACGCATCTGCACACCGATGCCTGCCGCACGCACTATCCGCCAGCATGGCGACCTGGCCGGAGCACGAACGCTCGGTCGTATCACGGGAGAAATTTTAAGAAGACTCGGCTTCAACATGAACTTCGCGCCCGTGATGTCGATCATGACCGAAGATAGAGACCTGCTTTCAAACGGTCTCTACTCGCGCTCGTTTGGACGTTCGCCCGGCGAGGTGCTCGGCTACACGATGGTCTATCTGCGAGGCTTGCAGGGGACGGGCTGCATGGGATGCGCCAAACATTTTCCCGGCATTGGCGCGGGCGAAGTCGATTCACACGACGAGATGCCCGTCATTAGTCTGACGCATGACGATCTATTGGCACAAGACCTTGCGCCTTACCTTGAGCTGTTTCAACGTGAAGACAACATGGTACGCGCCGTCATGGTCAGTCACGGCGGATTTCCCAATATCGACATCCATCGCGGCGTTGCCGGAGGTCGTCTTGTGCCTGCTTCGATCAATTACCATATCGTCACAAGCCTTTTGCGCGACGAGCTTGGCTTTACCGGTCTCGTCGTCACGGACGATCTAGAGATGGGTGCCATCGCTAGACATTCTGAGATTGAAGATGCTGCGCTTCGCGCGGTCGAGGCGGGCGAAGATATGCTGCTGATTTGTGCTCGTCCCGATCTGATCCGTCGCGGCTATGATTCGCTTTTGCGCGCGGCGCGGGAAGGTCGTCTGACCGAAGAAAGAATTGATATCTCGCTCAGGCGTATCGCCGAATATAAGTCTCTGACACAGCCCCCGCTCCCGTTCGACCAGAAGCGTTTTCAAGAATTGTCTGAAGACATAGCGCAACTCAATCGCAAGCTCAATTACACTTACGGAGGCAAACTTTGATGCGCCGCGCGCAAAGCCATACAACCCTGATAGCTATTCTTCTCTTTGCCTGTCTGCTGGCAGGTTGTTTTGGCGGCGGGCTGACGGGCACAAAGGGAACGCGTTTTTCCAAACCTATCGTCTTCAAAGTCAACGGGTCAAACTCGCAGACGATGCGCTACGCCTCCGTCATTGAAAATTCACTGCGCGGCATCGGAATTCCCGTCGAGGTCGAGGGTGTGGAATTCAATACCCTTTTGGATCAACAGCAGAAGGGTCAGTATCAAATGACAACGGGTCGTTGGGTCGGCGGCAATCAAGACCCAATTTTTTTGTGGAATCTGTTTCGCACGGGCGGAAATTTTAATCGCGGTCGTTTTAGCAGTACTGAACTCGATAAGATTCTCAACGAAGTCTCAAACACATTCGAACGCGATCGTGCGCGCGAGTTATACAAACAAGCGCAAGAGATTATCAGTCGCGAAGTTCCGATGTTGCCGCTCTGGTATGCTGCACAGATGGTTGTGGCGCGCAAAAGCGTGGGCAACATCAAGGTTGATACAAGCGGCGATTGGCGTTTTATGCGCGACCTGACTGTTGAAGGAGAGACGGGCGTTTTCGTCACTGCTTTGGAATCACCGCCGACCACCTTTGATCAACTGACGGGGACTGATGCGTCAAGCGAACGCATGCGTCAGTTGATGTTTAACTCTTTAGTAAAAAAGGATGAGCGTTTTGATTACGTCGGCGACCTTGCTACCGAATACAAACGTTCAGACGATGGACTCTCCTACACTTTCACACTTCGAGACGGCGTTAAGTTTCATAACGGGCGCACGCTTACATCACAGGACGTAAAATACACGCTTGAGACTCTTCTCAAATCCGGCTCGCGCAAAGCAGGCGACTTTTTTGAGGGCGTGAGCGGCGAGAGAAAACTTTACTCCAACGGCTACGTGACCGGCATCGAAACGCCGGATGCTAAAACAGTCGTGGTCAAGCTTCGGCAGCCCTGGCTCAATCTGCTTTCCAATCTCGTTCCAATCGGCATCATCCCGCAAGGCTCAACTCTTGAGGATCAGAAACGGCAGCCCGTCGGAACCGGCTTCTACAAATTCGTCCGCTACCAGGAATCACAACAATTAATCGATCTCGCCGCGCACGACGGATACTGGGGCGGCGCGCCCGCCATCAAAAACCTTCGCGTCCGCGTCATTCTCGATTCAAACACGCTGCAAGCCGAGTTAAAGAGCGGAGGTGTGCATATCTCTGTCGTCGGAAATCTACAGCCAGAGGATTATCAGGTGCTCGGGCAGGATGCGAATCTCAGGGTCGAACAGTTTCCCGGCGTCAACGTCGTCTATTTAAGTTTTAATGCTCAGGACGAAGTCTTAAAGGATGTGCGCGTCCGGCAGGCAATTGCACATGCGATCAATCGTGAGGAGATAGTCAAGAGCTTGCTTCTCGGACAGGCGCGAGTCGCACATTCTATTCTTCCAGAAGAATCCTGGGCGTTTCACGCCGGGCAAACCTACACTTTCGATCCGGAGATGGCAAAAAAGATTCTCGACGAGGCGGGCTATCAGATTCGTTGAATCTGTTATTCAAGCTCCGCGCCAAAGGGAAGAAGCGCGCGTCGAAGCTCTTCGGCCTTGACGACTCCTTCCCTAATTAATAGCGCCTTTTCACTCGAAACATCGACGACCGTCGAAGGCTCGTGCGAAGTTGCTTCGCCGCCGTCGATGAGCAGCAGATTTGTCTCTCCGAAATATGCTTCAACCTCGGCGCGGTTGCTCGACGGCGCTCCACCGGCAGTGTTCGCGCTTGTCGCCGTCAAAGCACCGCCGCAAAGACGCACAAACTCGCGCACGCTTTCGTCCTCGGGCAGACGCACACCGATCTTTCCGCTTCCAGCAGTCAATTCATCCGGCACACTTTTGTCCGCTTCTGCCACAACTGTTAATGCCCCGGGCCAGAAAGCTTTGGTCAATATGTCAAAGAGTCGCGTCGTATGACTGATGAATCTATTAGCACATTCCCGGTCGCTGATAATCAGTAGAATGGGCTTCCCGTCCCTGCCCTTCAGCTCATTCAATTTCTTTATCGCCTCTGAGTTGAATGGATCAACTCCGAGGCCATAGAATGTGTCCGTGCGAAAGGCCACTACGTCTCCGCTTTTGATTCTTAACCGGGCTGTGTCGCGCCCCCTTACATCGTCCGTTAATACCAACATCATGCTTGACCCTTTTCAGCTTTTACTCAACTGGCTTATCTAACACGTCTCGATCTGTAAATCACCAAAATGATACTTGAAACTATTCTCCATCCCATCAGTGTTGAAGATTTTTTCGCGGAGCATTGGGAGAAATCGCCACTTAATGTTTCGGGCCGAGTAAAACAATACTTCTCTTCTCTGTTTGAATCTTCGGCTATTGATTATCTGATTTCGGCGGCGGCCTCAGTCAATCCCGATTCAATCGAAACGCTTTGGGCTGCAAACGCATCCGAATCGCCCTCACTCAATCGACCCGACCGCGTCTCTGCCATCTATCGAGCTTTTCAGAGAGGGGCAACGATTCGCATCACCCATATTGAGAATTACTGGCAACCTCTACAGACTGCTTGCCGCGAGCTTAACGATTTTTTTGGAGCGCCCGCGCATGTAAATCTGTATTGCACGCCGCCCAATGCGCAGGGCGTGAGCCGACACTACGATAATCATGAAGTTTTCATCCTCCAAATTCACGGCACAAAACACTGGCGCGTTTATTCGCCACTCGTCGCGCTTCCTTTAGAGACAGTTCCACCTCTGCCTTTTGAAGAACGAAGCGCAGAAATGAAATATTATCGCGGCGGCCCACGCAAGAGCCGCTCGGATATTAGCGAAGAAGAATCCGGCCCACCCATACTCGAGACCACGCTTGAAGAAGGCGACCTTCTGTATTTGCCTCGCGGCTACATTCATGAGGCCGCAACCTCCGACAATTCATCTGCGCATCTCACTTTCGGAGTGCACGTCCTGAGATGGCTCGACCTGCTGACGGTGGCGCTTGCACAACTTTCCAATCGCGACGAACGTTTTAGAAAGTCGATCCCAAAAGACTATCTCACCCGAGGGATGAGGACGACCGATTTACAAGATATGTTTCAAGCGCTGGCTCGTACTTTTGCTGAGCAAGCCGATCTCGAATCAGCCTCAAATGAAATTGCTCGGAGCTTTGTGAGAAGCACGCAGAGCGTCGGTGAGGAGAGCCTTTTTGCCATATCCGACGAGGACGAGATAGATGCGCAGGCGCTTCTTTGGCGAAGAACAGGAGCGCTTATCATCTTCTTTAAAGAGGCGGACGGCTGCGCTATTGAATC
>CBDUCU010000128.1:0-9058 GCA_965365725.1 uncultured bacterium
GTGAGCGTTGCGAAAAGGGACGTAAGAGGTCGGTATTTGATGCGATGAAAAGTCGGCATCGGCTATGGGTATGCGCGCGTCCGTTAAAGACGACCCGCCAATCAGCGCCAGATGCTCAAGCGAGACGACGAGACGCTTTCCAACTGCATAATGGTCAGCAATCTCATCAAACGCCCTTCGTTCGCGCGCTTCGGTGCGCTGCCCGTAAGAGACATGCAAAAACGCCACCTGCTCTGATTCTGCTCGCGCTATTGCCGCCGTCACGCATGAATCCATCCCGCCGGAGACGAGACAAATTGAAAGTGATGAGTGATGAGTGTTGAGTGATGAGTCAGAAGTTTGCGCTTCATCACTTTCTGCGAAAGCCTTTTCGTCCCAACCGCCAAAAGAGAAGGAAGATGCCAGCGCATCCGGCCTAAAGGCAGATGTGCCACAACCCACGATGTTTTTCTCATCACTCATTACTCATCACTCATCAATTCTCAAACCCCGTGCACCTCAGCTCCCCAGACGTACTTGTGGAGTTGAAGCTGCATGCGCAGGTCAAGACCGCTCTCTTTGATCCATTCGGCCAACTGCTCTAAATCGGTCGCGCCCCACACGGGCGAGACCAGAACGGCGCGCGAATTATTGACGAGATCGTAGCGGCGAACAATATCGAGCATGTAATCAAAATCGTTGCGATCTGTGACGACAAATTTTACTTCGTCTTTGTCCGCGCGCAGGCGCACAAGGTTCGGCCAATGATTTCTCTCGGCCTCGCCGGACGCAGGGCACTTTACGTCGAGGATAATCTTGGCGCGCTCGTCAACCTCGGCAGTCGAAACGTATCCGCCTGTTTCGATTAAGACCTCATAGCCTTGATCGCATAAGCGGCTAATCAACTCAAACGCTGAGCGCTGCGCAAGCGGCTCGCCGCCCGTCACTTCCACCAGACGACAGCCGTAAGCGCCGACGCGCTCAAGCACGTCTTCCAACTTCATCGACGCTCCGCCCGTAAAAGTGTATTCGCTGTCGCACCACACGCAACGCATCGGGCAACCCGTCAGACGCACAAACGTGCAGGGTCGTCCCGCATGCGTTGACTCGCCCTGAATTGAATGAAAGATTTCTGTAATGCGGAGCATTGTGAATACTGTTCGGGTGTCCACAGTCAGTTGTCCGTTGTTTGTGTCTTGCCGCTCGCCGCTCGTATTTAATTCTTTAAGGATTGAAAGAAAAAAACAACTGACTGTGGACAACTGGCAACGGACAACAAACAGACTTTAAGTTATCCTCCGCAAACTGTAGTGTCAAAGATGCTCTTGTGAGAGAGCGGCATGTCATAGCATTATGTTCCCGCCGGAAGGAGCATCTAAGGTTTCGTGGCCGTGCAGGAGCCTGACAAAATTGAACAGCTTGTACGCGAAGGGGCAGCGCGTCTGCGCGAGCGCGCGAGTGCTTCCGTTTATGCGGTTGACGATGTTTCGCTCGTTGGTCGCATGCGCTCAAGTCTCGAAAAGTATCTCTTGCGCGACCGTCCCGACGCGACCACAAACGAGGTCGCACAGTTTCTCGATTCTTTGCGCGCGGACGACCTGCTGCTTGTTGTTGCATGCGAGCGCGGCGACGAGTCGGCCTGGCAGGAGATGATGAACGGCTACCGCGCGACCGTCTTGTCGGCTGCGCGCGGAAGCGTCCGTGACGAGTCAGAGGCCGAAGACCTTTCGCAATCCGTCTGGGCAGAGCTTTACGGATTGCGCACGCGTGAACCGAACGGGCGGCCCGCCGGTAAGCTTGCTTACTATTCGGGCTGCGGTTCTCTGGGCGGTTGGCTGCGCGCCGTCGTCGGCCAACTCGCCGTCGACCGACACAGACGCAGCGCACGTCTCGTCCAGACCGAAGAGGCTTCCGATTTTGACCGGCTCACCGAGGCTGAAGGCGTAGGCGATGGATGGAAACTGCATGCTGCGCCCGACCCTGAACGCGCGCTTTTTGAAACAGAGACGGCAAACGCAGTGCAACAAGCCCTCGCGCGAAGCATCGCCGAGTTGTCAACGGAAGACCGTCTGCTCGTCAAGCTCTATTATCTCGACGGGCTGCGTTTGAAAGAGGCCGGCGCAGTGCTCGGAGTCCATGAAGCGACGGCGAGCCGCAGGCTGACGCGCGTGCACGCTGATATACGCCGCCGGGTTGAGTCGATACTGACGGGCGAGCACGGCTGGACTCGACAGGAGACATCGACCACGCTCGCCGATGTCGCGGCGCGGATGGAGACAGATCTTGCTGCGCTTATCACTCCGGCGCAGGCGGTTGAAAAAGGCGAGGGCGTTTATGAATAGCTGTTTGCTCGTTTGTGGCAAGCGCAAGAATATGTCTCTTCGTGCGTTCTGGATTTGAACGCTTGCGCGTGTCGGTTTTGCAAGACGCTTGATGAAACAAGAATTCGACAAGGAGATGGATTCGTTGCTGCGCGGCGCTCTGAGCGGCGTACAGCATAGTGGCGCGCGCGCGGCAGGCGCGCGTGTTGAATCGGCGCATCTGAGCGCAGACGAGCTGAACGCTTATGCCGAGAACGCTCTGCCCGACGCAGCACGCGCGCGCTACATGACGCACATCGTCGATTGCGACGACTGCCGGCGCATAGTCGCTTCGGTTGCGCTTGCGGCAGGCCCGCAGATTGCCCGCGAGCTGCAAACAAATCTTGTCTCGGAAGTCCAGACGGTCGTTAGCGCGCCCGCGCCAGTCTCATGGCTGGCTGCGCTCTTTTCGCCGCGCATGTTGAGATTTGCGCTGCCCGTTCTTGCCGTCGCCATCGTGGGCACGCTTGTTTTGGTCGTGATGCAGAACCGCGACGCGCGGAAGGAAGCGACGCAGGTCGCGCAACAATCGCCCGTCGATCAGCAGAAACAAACGTCCGTCGTCGAGTCTCCACCCGAGTTTCAATCGAACACTTCGTCTGCCGCTTCCGCAAATAGTTCGACCGCGACCGCTAATCAATCGCCCGATACGTTGCGCACCGCAACGGGCATTGATACCCAATCTTCGCAGAGCCGGAATCCTCCTCAAGAGACGGATACGGCAACGCCGCCTCCGCCACCGCCTTCGGGTAAATCTGTTGCGACCACAGTTGAAGCACCCGTAACGGAACTCGCCGACGCGACCACAAAGGAAAAGAAGACGGAGAGCGCGCGTCCCGTCGTCAATATGGCCCCGCCTGCGCCTGCCTCCGTGGCTGCACAACGCGCGGACGAGCGCGAAGCCGTGAGGGCCGCCGAAGCTGGGCGCTCACAAGCAGAGGCGAATGAAGCTCCAAAGATCAGGAGTGATGAAGAGCCTGCACCGTCTCGAAGAGCCGAGCCGCGCTCCGGCCCCTCGCGCGACATGAGCGGCATTGTCGCGCGTCGGAATAGATCGCGCGCCGACGATAATGCGAGCGGAGAGTTTAGCGTAAGGTCGGGCAGCACGGGTTCGTCCGCTTCGACTGAGACGCGCAGCGTTGCAGGCCGAAAATTTTACCGGCGCAACGACGCATGGGTTGATGCAAACTACCGCGACTCGATGGCGACCGCCACATACAGACGCGGCAGCGAAGGCTTTCGCGCGCTTGTCGCAGACGTGCCCGAGATCGGTCGCATCGCTGAACAATTGCCGGGCACAATCGTCGTCGTCGCGCGTGGACGCGCCTATCGCATCAACTGAGCGCGAAAATCGAGCGCCAAAGCAGTTTCAATTCGTATTCTTTAAGTATTCCCACCTCCTCGCACTACCAAACCGATTTGTGTGCTTGAAGCGTATTTGCTTCGCCCTACTGCTTCGCAAGGAGACAGACCGATGATTTTCCGCAGCCCCTACGCAGATATCGAGATTCCTGAAACGCCGCTTACGGATTATGTCTTCCGCGATGCAGAAAAACGCGCAGACAAGCCGGCGCTCGTCGATGCATCGAGCGGACGCACGACGACCTACAAACAACTCGTCGAGCGGGTCAAACGCGTGGCGACGGGTCTTTCGCGGAGAGGCTTTATAAAAGGCGACGTGCTCGCCATACTCAGTCCAAACGTGCCGGAATATGCGATTGCCTTTCACGCTGTCGCAATGCTCGGCGGTATTGCAACGACGGTCAATCCACTCTGCACGTCAGAAGAGATTGCAAAGCAGTTGCGGGATGCGGGCGCAAAACTGTTGGTCACCGTGCCGCAACTGTTGCCCAGGGCAATCGAGGCGCAGGCCGAATCTAATGTCGAGGAGATCTTTGTCTTCGGCGAAGCGGAGGGCGCAACCCCTTTTTCTGCTCTGCTTGATGGCGAGATAAATTTGCCCGACGTTCGCATCGACGCGCGCGAACAGGTTGTTGCCTTGCCCTATTCAAGCGGCACGACCGGCGCGTCAAAGGGCGTGATGCTGACGCATCACAATCTGGTCGCAAACATTCGTCAACTCGAAGTGCTCGACATGAACCGCGAAAGCGACACGCTTCTCTGCGTGTTGCCGGTCTTTCACATCTACGGTTTGCAGGTGATGTTGAATTTTGGATTGAGTCTCGGCGCAACCATCGTCACCATGCCGCGTTTTGACATCGGAGAGTTCCTGCGCTGTCTTGAGAAGTATCGGGTTCGTTTTGCGCACGTCGTCCCACCGATCATCATCGGGATGATTAATCATCCCGAAATAGAAAAGTATGATTTATCGAACCTCAAAGTAATCTTTTCAGGGGCTGCACCGCTCGGGCGCGAGCTGACCGAACAATGTCGAGAGCGCCTGCGCTGCCAAGTCCGGCAAGGTTATGGAATGACCGAGACAAGTCCGGCCATTACGATTTCGCCCGCCGAAGATGAACGCAACAAACCCGGCTCGGTCGGTGTGTGCATCTCAAACACGCAGTGCAAGATTGTCGACACTTTGACGGGTGCGGAATTGGGCGCGGGACAAGAAGGCGAAATCTGCATGCGCGGCCCGCAGATGATGAAGGGTTATCTCAACAACCCTTCGGCGACCGCAAACACAATCGACCCCGACGGCTGGCTCCATACGGGCGACATCGGCTATGCGGACGAAGAGGGCCATCTCTTCGTCGTTGATCGCGCAAAAGAGCTTATCAAGTACAAAGGTTTTCAGGTCGCGCCCGCCGAACTCGAAGCGCTTCTCTTAACGCATCCTGCGGTGGCCGATGCAGCAGTCATCCCAAGCCCCGACGATGAAGCCGGTGAAGTCCCTAAAGCCTTTGTTGTTCTGACAAGACGCGACGGCGCAACGCCTGAAGAGATCATCTCGTTTGTTGCTGCGCGCGTCTCGCCGCACAAAAAGGTGCGCAAAGTGGAGATCGTCGAACAGATTCCGAAATCACCTTCGGGGAAAATCCTGCGCCGCGTGCTCGTTCAGAGAGAGCGCGAGCGGAGCTAAAAAGTTCTCCCTTGAGACTCAAACGCGGACGGATGCGGATATACGCGGATTTGAATCCGTGAAAATCCGCGTCCGTCCGCGTTCGGGTCTGTCTCCGAGCTTCCGACTTATTCTTTTCTCGCCAACCTGAGAGGTTGCGCGCACATCACAAACGGGTGTAGAGGTATTAAGACAATGTCGGAGGAAGACGCGCGCAAGACGATTTTGGTGGTTGACGACCAGAACGATAATCTCGTTCTGGTCAGTCTTGCCATGCAGGACAAAGGCTACAGGGTTGTGACGGCCTCAAATGGCGAAGAGGCCGTCGCAACAGCGAAGCTCGCGCACCCCGACCTGATCCTGATGGACATCGCCATGCCGCATCTCGACGGTCTGGAAGCCACACGCCGCATACGCGAGCAGGAGACTTTGGGCACGATCCCCGTCATCGCGCTCACGGCCTTCGACACCGAAGGCTTCCGCCGCGCCGCGCACGATGCGGGCTTCAACGGTTATCTCACCAAACCCATCGACTTCGAGCGTCTCTTCAAATTGATCAAGATGCTTCTGCCCGAACGCCGCGAGACGAGTGCTCTGGCTTTTCATCAGCTAAATCAGGAATAAGCCCCCAATCAAGAGCGTCAACATCTGCCGGGAACGCGGACGAGAATTGCCCGCATTCCTCGCCTTCAAGTCGAACAAGGTTTATCAACCAACGACCTTTGGCGTGCGTCTAATTGAGGGACACAGCGAAACGCATTTGGAAAAGCCTGATTTCGCGCTATTTTCAAACATTTTGGGAAACGTCCGGGAGCGATTATGCAAGTTATGAGAAACATTCGCCGTACAAAAAAATCACTTTTCGCACGCTCACTAACGTCGTTTGTCGCAACCTTTGCGCTTCTTTCAAACGTGCTGGCATTTGCTGTCGCCGAGCCGCACGCACAGCAGAGCGCAGCCAAAGCGCGCGTCGAAAAACTGAACGAGGAGCAGCGCATCGCGCATGCGCTCAACCGTCTCGGATTTGGGCCGCGACCGGGCGACATTGAGCGCATACGTCGCACGGGGCTTGATCGATGGATCACGCAGCAGCTAGATGCATCGAAGATTGACGATTCGGCTTCGGAAGCGCGGCTTAAAAATTTTACGACGCTGCGGATGACGACCAGCGAGCTTTTGGCGAAGTTTCCTAATCCGGGTCAGCTTCTCAGACAGTTGCAGCGTCGCGGCGAACTGCCCGCCGAACTTCAGGAGGCGGCAGAAGCTCGTCGTCCGATGAACCAAACGCCGCCGCCGCCGCAAACCAACGCGCCCCAACCGATGAGCCCGCCGGCAGACGGCAATCAGATGAATGCGGAAGAGAGAAATCGCAACGAGTATCGCCGCGTGATTCTGCAATACATGCGCGAGAACGGGATGGAGCCGCCCGCGCGCATCGCTTTGGAGCTAAATGCTTCGCGCATCATGCGCGCCGCCTACAGCGAGCGACAGTTGCAGGAGGTGATGGTTGATTTCTGGACGAACCATTTCAACGTCTTTGTCGGCAAGGGCGCAGACCGTTGGTTTCTGACCTCCTACGACCGCGACGTGATTCGCCCCAACGCTTTAGGCAAGTTCCGAGAGCTTTTGGAGGCGACGGCGCAAAGCCCCGCGATGCTCTTCTATCTCGACAACTTTCAGAGCGTCAGCCCCAACGCGCAGATGAATCGCAGGGGACAAGACGGCGGCGCGCTTTACGGCAACCGCAATCGACGTATGAATCAAGACCGCATGATGAATCGGCGTGACAAAGACGACGGCGATGCAATGATGCGCCCCGAGCAACAGCAGCAGCAGGCGCAGCAACCGCAGAGACCCAGACGCGGCATCAACGAAAACTATGCGCGCGAATTGATGGAGCTGCACACGCTCGGCGTTGACGGCGGCTACACGCAAAAGGACGTGCAGGAAGTTGCGCGCGCATTTACGGGCTGGACGATCATCGCTCCGCGCGGCGCTGCGGGCGGCAACGAAATGTTGCAAGAGCGCGCGGGCACATTTCAATTCATTCCTCGTCTGCATGATGCGGGCGAGAAGGTCGTGCTCGGGCAAAAGATTCCTGCGGGCGGCGGCATCGAAGATGGGCAGCGTGTGCTCGATATTCTCGTCCGTCATCCCTCAACCGCGAAATTTATCGCCACAAAGCTCGCACGCCGCTTTGTGATGGACAACCCGCCGCAACCCCTGATTGACCGCACGGCTGCGGCCTTTACCAAATCCGATGGCGACATCAAAGAGACCCTGCGCGCATTGTTTACTTCACCTGAATTCAATTCAGCAGAGGCGCGTCGCGTCAAAATAAAGACTCCTTTTGAGCTTGCCGTTAGTTCTTTGCGCGCTCTTGATGCGGAGACCAACGGCGGCCCTGCCATGCAGCAGTGGCTCGCGCGTATGGGCGAAGGGCTTTACATGTATCAAGCGCCGACCGGCTATCCCGACACGGCTGAGCATTGGGTCAACACGGGCGGGCTGCTCGAACGTCTCAACTTCGCGCTTGCGCTCGTCAGCAACCGCATACCGGGCACGCGCGTCGATCTCTCGCGCCTGATTGGCGAAGCGGCCACATCGAGCCGCGCCGTCGATCAACAAAAGATCGTCGCACAGTTTATCGATCTCATCCTGCAAGGCGAGATATCTGAGAAGAGTCGCGCCGTCTTGATGAAACAGTTGACTGACCAAACAAGTGCGCCCATCGCCTCTGCGCCGCAACAGGATGATGCGACGAGTGGGGATTCAATGATGCGCGGCGGACGCGGGCGCGGCGGACGCGCGGGCCGTCTCATGCAAGGCGACCTCGCCGCCGCAACGGTCGGCAACCCTGAGGTGGCGCGCATCGCCGCGCTCATTCTCGGTTCGCCGGAGTTTCAGAGACAGTGACGAGAAAGCTGTTAGCCGGATGTTCGATAAGCCGGTCGCTGCACTCAAAACTCCGTGCTCCGTTCTTGAGAAAGTTTGTAGCTAACAGCTAACAGCTAATAGCTAATCGCTGGTTGTTGAGGTGCTCAAAGATGAAGACGAATCGTAGGTTTTTTTTGAAACAGGGCGGCGTGGCGTTGGCAAGCGTCGGGGCGGCGTGTGTTACGCCTTCGTTTTTGCAACGGGCGGTTCTGGCCGCAGAGGATTTGAAGCGCACATCAGGACGACGCAAGACTCTGGTGGCGATTTTTCAGCGCGGCGCGGTCGATGGTCTTAACATGGTCGTGCCGCATGGTGAGCGCAGCTATTATGAGTTGCGTCCGACTATCGCTGTTGCGCAACCGGGCAGAGCCGCAGGCGAATCAGTTATTGATCTTGACGGCTTCTTTGGTTTGCATCCGGCGCTCGCTCCCTTCAAGCCCTTGTGGGATGAGAAGCGTCTGGCGATTGTCGAAGCCGTCGGCTCGCCCGATTCGACGCGTTCACACTTCGACGCGCAGGACTACATGGAATCGGGCACGCCCGGTCGCAAGTCAACGCCCGACGGCTGGCTCAACCGATACATTCAAGCTCGTCCCGAAGCCAAGCCCTCGCTCTTTCGCGCGGTCTCTGTAACGCAAAATCTTCCGCGCGTTTTGCAGGGTCGCGCATCTGCTCTGGCCATCCCGAACGTCGCCCAGTTTGCCATCCGCGCGGGCCGCTACACGGGGTTGGTGGTGAGCAGCGCGACGTCGCGCACGAA
>CBDUCU010000129.1:0-8994 GCA_965365725.1 uncultured bacterium
CCCGGCCGTCGTGCTCCACGATGAATCGGTAATGACGGTTTTACCGGACGGGCGCGTGACGAAGATTTCGACCTACGCCGTCAGGCTTTTGACGCGTGAGGGGCGCGACTTTGCCTCGGCGCTTGTTCCCTACGAAACCGGAAGCGACAAGGTCAAGGAGATGCGCGCATGGCTCATCCGGCCCGACGGCTCCGTCAAAAAGTATGGCAAGGACGAAACTGTTGACGAGGCGACGAGCCTCGACGACGTATACAACGACACGCGCTTGCGTCGCATTACGGCGGCTGATGCGGCTGATGCTGGATACGTTTTCGGCTACACGACGACGACCGAAGAGCGCGTTATGTTCCCGCAAGAGAAATGGTATTTTCAGGAACACATCCCCGTCGTCCTCTCTCGTGTGACGCTAAATGTTCCGACGTGCTGGCGCGTCTCGGCCGTTACTTTCAACCACCCACAGATTGAACCAGCCGTTAACAACAGTTCCTATACTTGGGAGTTGCGCAACCTCGCGCCCATCGAGCCTGAACCCGAAAGCCCTTCGATCTTGACGCTCGCGCCGCGTCTCGCCGTTAGCTATGGCCCTGCGCCCGGCTCTGTCGGCCCGGCGGGCCGCATCTTCGAGTCGTGGACTGACGTGTCCAAGTGGTACAGCGAACTTGCCGACGCGCAATCTGAGCCTGACGATGCAATCGCCATCAAGGCGCGCGAACTGACGGCGGGCGCTAAAACCGAGCTTGAGAAGATTCAGGCCATCGGGCGCTTCGTCCAGCAGATTCAATACATCTCGATTCAAATCGGGATTGGCGGCTTTCGCCCGCACCGTGCCACAGAGGTTTTCGCCAAAAAGTATGGCGACTGCAAAGACAAAGCGACGCTGATGCGCGCGATGCTGCGCGCCGTCGGGCTTAAGTCTTATTTCGTTCTGATCTTCTCCGGCGACAACACCTACGTCCGCGAGGAATGGGCATCGCCCACGCAGTTCAACCACTGCATCATCGCCGTCAAAATCTCCGACGAGACGAAAGCTCCGAGCGTCGTCACGCACACCACACTTGGTCGCCTGCTTATCTTCGACGCAACCGACGACAACACGCCCGTCGGCGACCTGCCCGACCACGAACAGGGAAGTCTTGCGCTCGTCGCCGCCGGAGCGGAAGGCGCGCTTATGCGTATGCCCATCACACCGCCCGAAGCCAACCGCACCGAGCGCGAGGCCGATGTCACGCTCAGCGCCAACGGCGACGTGAGCGCCATTTTGCGAGAGCGCTCAATCGGCCAATCTGCCGTGCGCGAGCGCAGCATGTTCCGGCAGCTCTCGCGCCCCGATTATCAGAAGATGATTGAGGGATGGGTGACGCTCGGCGGCGCGACGCTGGCGAAATTTTCAAAAATCGAACCAGCTGACGGCCACGCCGAAGGGCGCTTCTCGCTCGACGTTGAGTTCTCAGCCGCGCGCTATGCTCAATCGATGGCGAATCGTCTGCTCGTCTTCAAGCCGGTCTTTATCGCGCGCACGGGCGGCGTGCGTTTGACCTCGGAGAAAGAGCGCAAGCACCCCGTAGTGCTGCGTTCGCGCGCGTTTACCGAGACCGTGCGCGTCAAGCTGCCCGAAGGCTTCGAGGTTGACGAGGTGCCCGAAGGTCTCAAGCTCAACTCCGACTTTGGCTCTTACACTGCAACTTTTGAGATCAAGGACGGTCATCTGGTTTTCCGGCGCACGCTCATCCAACCAGCCGCCACTGTCCCTGCCGACAAGTACAAAGACTTGCGCGAATTCTTCGGTCGCATCAACGCGGTCGAACAATCGCCGGTCGTGCTTGCGCGCAAGTAAGCAAATTTTCCGCGCGCAGTATTTCTTGTGCGGCAAAGCGTGAATCAGACAAAGCATCACCCGGCAATTGAATGTGGTTGCGCGATACGCGATACGCGATAACAAGCGCGTCAGCCAGCAGCTAAAATCAGTTGTCGGGTGATGCTTTGTATCAAGCAATGTTTTTTGACGACACGGCTTAAGAAAAATTCCATGCTGATCCAACCGCAAACTTTCCCCTGCACAAACTGCAACGAGATTATCAACGACACGATGGAGAAATGTCGTTATTGCTCGGCCACTGTTGATCGAGAGGTCGCCGCAGCCGCAGCGCATATTCAGAGCAAAGTTAACCAGGCATGTAGCGATGCCAGTTACCTAAAGACCGCCGCCATCCTGATGTGGGTTTTTCTCGGACTCAGTTTTATCCCCCTGATTCCAATCGTCGGCTGGGGTTTTCTCTTTATGTTTATTGCCGTGCCGGTCATGTTGATCCGTTGGCATATTAAGTTTGCAAACCTCCGCACGAAAGACCTCGATTACCCGCGCGCCAAGCGCTCCTGGAATCTGGCTTTGGTTTTGTGGCTTCTGGCGATCCCCGCCGGGTTTGTGATAAGACCCATGTTGTATGCAATAGTATTCTCTTGATTCAAGACCGCAGCTCGACAATTCACACGCTCGATTGCAAAGTGTGCCGGCCTCGCCTTTTATCAAAGAGTCGGAAGGCGATGCCGGCAAACTCGCATTTGTCGTCCGCTCGCGTGAAGACTCTATTTGTGTAGAAGAGAAGAGGCTGAAAAGATGAGCACATCTGTTTTCAAAGAAGGAATTCTCAAGGGGCGCGTCGCCCTCGTCACAGGCGGCGGGACGGGAATCACGGGCGGCGTGGCGCGCGCTCTTGCCGAGGCGGGCGCTCAGGTCGTGCTCGTCAGTCGAAATCCTGAGCATCTCGAACCCGCAGCGGCACGCATCAACGAAGCGGGCGGCGAGGCTGTGTCCGTCGCAGCAGATGTGCGCGATTTTGCACAGGTCGAGCGCGCGGTGGCGACGGCGGTTGAAAAGTTTGGTCGTCTCGACATCGTCGTCAACGGCGCGGCGGGCAACTTTCTCTGTCCTGCCGAAGAACTTTCACCGAACGGGTTCGGCACGGTCGTTGACATCGATCTCAAGGGCACGTTCAACGTCTGCCGCGCCGCTTTTGCCGAGCTGAAAAACAGTCGCGGTCAGATTCTCAACATCAGCGCGACGCTTCATTATCTGGGCACGCCGCTCCAGCTTCATGTCTCGGCGGCCAAAGCCGGCGTTGATGCGCTGACGCGAAACCTTGCAGTTGAATGGGGACGCTACGGGATTCGCTCGAACGCCATCGCGCCCGGCCCAATCGAGGAGACCGAAGGCATGCGGCGGCTCGTTCCCGCGCCCGTCAAAGAAAAGCTGCTGAGAAAGATTCCGCTCGGTCGCTTTGGTCTGATCCGCGACATCGAAAACTGCGCGGTCTTTCTCTGCTCCGACGCGGCCAGCTTTATCAACGGCGCGGTCATCGCCGTTGACGGCGGCAACTGGCTTTTCAACAGCGTGATTAGCGGCTGAGTAGTCAGTAAGTGATGAGTTCAGTAAGTGATGAGTTCAGTAAGTGATGAGTTCAGTAAGTAATGAGTGATGAGTAATGAGTGATGAGTTAAAGCAATCTGTCTTTACTCATCACTCATCACTCATTACTCATTACTCATCACTCATTACTCATCACTTTTCACAGTTCATCACTCATTACTTTTCACAATGATCGAACTACAGCCCGCGACATTTGAGGATTTCGAGCGCGAGGCCGAGCGCGGCAACGTCGTCGCCGTCGTGCGAAGCGTGATGGCCGACCTGCAAACGCCGGTCGGGGCATACATCCGTCTGGCGGCGCAGGCGACGCATTCATTTTTGCTCGAATCGGTCGAGGGCGGCGAGCGCGTGGCGAGATATTCGTTTCTCGGATTCGAGCCGGAGTTGATTGTGCGCGGGCGCGGCGACGATACACACGTCGAGCGTGCGGACAAAACAGAAGAGACGATTAAAGGTCAACGGGCGACGCAATTTTTGCGCGAGTATTTCCACGACAAACGCCTTGCGCGTCGCACGGGGCTTGCTCCGTTGGCGGGCGGCGCGGTCGGCTTTCTTGGATACGAAGCGGCGCGTTGGTTTGAGCCTGCTTTGAGCTTTGATGAAGAGAGCGCGCTTCTTGAGACGGATGCGCTCTTTATGATCTTTCGCAATGTGATTGTTTTTGACCGCGTCAGACAACGCATCGAAATCACGTCGGTCGTTTTTACCGACGAGGCTCAGCGCGACCGCAATCGGCTGCGAGAAATTTATGAGCGCGCCGTCCATTGGACGGCTGAGATAGATAAAAAACTTGCTCTCGGCGTTCAGGCAAATTTTGCTGAGGCACTTCCGAGTGCAGATGAGAACAAAGCTCAAAACGACAATGCAGCCGATGACTACGACTCTAATTTCACAAAGCAGGCTTTTACAAACGCCGTCGAAAATATCAGGGAGCGCATACTTGCGGGCGACTGTTATCAGGTGGTTCTCTCGCAACGGCTGACAAAGCGCGTCGGTGCGTCGCCGCTACAAATCTATCGCGCGTTGAGGGCGACAAACCCGTCGCCTTATATGTACTTTCTCAAACTCGGCGCGGACGCAATCGTCGGCGCATCGCCCGAGATGCTTGTGCGCTGCCGCGACCAACGACTCGATTACAGACCGATTGCAGGGACGCGACGGCGCGGTGCAACCGAGACCGAAGACTGGATGCTCGGCGAAGAGCTGCGCGCCGACGAAAAAGAACGTGCCGAGCACTTTATGCTCGTCGATCTCGGTCGCAATGATCTCGGTCGCGTCTCGGATTTCGGCTCGGTCGAAGTCTCGGAATTGATGACTATCGAACGCTATTCGCACGTGCAGCACTTGGTCACGCACCTTCGCGCTCGCTTGAGAGACCATTTAGACCGTTTCGACGCGCTGGCCGCATGTTTTCCCGCCGGGACTGTTTCAGGCGCGCCGAAGGTGAGCGCCATGCAGGTCATCAAAGAACTAGAGCCGGAGCGACGCGGCGTGTATGCGGGCGCGGTGCTCTACGCGGATTATGCGGGCAATCTCGATTCGTGCATCGCAATTCGCACGCTCGTCATCAGAGACGGCGTGGCATCGATACAGGCGGGCGCGGGCGTGGTTGCGGATTCTTCGCCGGAACGCGAGTATGAAGAGACGCTTGAAAAAGCGCGCGCGCTTCTTAACGCGATTGCGATGGCCGAGCGCGGTTTCTGAAAACGTCGGAATTGTATGAGGCGCACAAGCGAAATGTTTTGGACGGGGCGGCAGACGGTCTGCGCGTTGTCGATCTGCGTTGTGCTCGTCTCCGGTTGTCAGCGTCCGGTTGTGACCGAAGGGAAAATCTCGCCCGACAACGCACGGCGCGAGCTGTTTTTGCGCGGCTATGATTATAACGAGAAGGAGTTTCTCGAACGCGCCGGCGAGGGCGACGCAGTAGCCGTCAAGCTCTTTCTCGCCGCAGGCATGAGCAGCGCGGTCAAAAATTCGCAGGGCGAAACGCCTTTGATCGCCGCCGCGCGCACAGGAAATCCGAAAGCCGTCCGCGCTCTGATTGACGCAGGCGCAGACGTAAACGCGCAGGATCAGACGGGGCAGACGGCTTTGATGCGCGCGACTCTCGTCAATTCAATCGAAAGCGTCCGCGCCCTTCTCGAACACAAAGCCGATGCCAACATCAAGACCCGCGCCGGTTCGACCGCACTAATGTTTGCCGTTCAGCGCAACAGCCCGGAGCTTGTCAAAATGCTTTTGAGTCACGGCGCAGACATCAATGCGGTTGATACGGAGACGGGGACGGCGCTGCTCTGGGCCGTCTATTACGAACGACCGCAGATAGTCAAACAACTGCTCGACGCAGGGGCCGACCCAAACATCCAGAACAACTATGGCGGAACCGCGTTGATGATTGCCGCCACAACCGGCCACAGTGAAAACGTGCAGTTATTGATTGAGCGCGGAGCCGATTTGAAGATCAAAGACAGAGATGGAAAGACCGCTTTGAAGTGGGCCGTCGAAGCGCGCAGGACGAACGTTCTACCGTTTTTGCAGGCACAAGACGGACGCTAAAAGAGATTGCTCTGGTGCAGCATGATTCTCGTTCTCGACAATTACGATTCATTCACTTACAACCTCGTCCAGTATCTGGGCGAGCTTGGCGCTGACCTGATCGTGCGTCGAAACGACGAAGTGACGATTGAAGAGATTGAAGAGCATCTGCGCCCGGAAAAAATCGTCATCTCGCCGGGGCCGGGCACGCCTGACGACGCGGGCGTAACGCTTCGCGTTATCGAACGATGCGCGGGTCGCATTCCGCTGCTCGGCGTGTGTCTCGGGCATCAGGCAATCGCGCAGGTCTTTGGTGGACGCGTGATACGCGCGCCGCTTCCCGTTCATGGCAAAGAAGCGGAGATTTGTCATGACGGAAGGACGATCTTCGAGAGACTCGAATATCGCTTTCGCGCGGCGCGTTACCATTCGCTGATTGTCGAGCGCGAGACGTTGCCCGAATGTCTCGAAATCTCAGCCACAACGCCCGACGGAATCATCATGGGCTTGCGCCACCGCACACAAAAAATCGAGGGCGTGCAGTTTCACCCCGAATCGATTTTGACAAGCGAGGGAAAGACGCTTCTGTCAAATTTTCTGGAATTGTAGGTGTTAGCTGTTAGCTTTTAGCTGTTAGCTTTTAGCTATTAGCTTTTCAGGATTCACGACTCGCAGGTTTTCTCCGAGACTCTTCGATAAGGTATAGCTAACAGCTAATCGCTAACAGCTAAAAGCTTCTTTATGCCCGAGACAAAAAAGGCTTTGCCAGCGTGGTTGCTGCCGACTCCGGCGCGGCGAGACGAGCCGCAGCCGGGGCCGCCCCTGCGCGAGTTTACTTTGCGCTTGATGCGCGGCGAAGACTTGAATAGAGAAGATGCCGCGCGTCTGCTCGATGCGTTGCTTGACGAAACGGCGACCGATGCGCAGATCGGCGCGGCGCTCGTCGCGTTGGCCGTCAAGGGTGAAACAATCGAAGAACTTGCGGGGATGGCCGCAGCGATGCGCCAAAGGGCCGTGCGAATCAGCACGCGCCACGCGCGATTCATCGACACGGCGGGAACGGGTTCGAGCGCGGCAAAAACTTTTAATGTCTCGACCGCCGCCGCCTTCGTCATCGCGGGCGCAGGGCTGCCCGTCGCAAAACATGGGAGCCGCGCGGCGACAAGTCGTTCAGGCTCGGCGGATGTTTTGAGCGCGCTTGGCGTAAACGTCAGCGCGTCTTCCGGCCTGATGCAAGAGTGTCTCGACGAGGTGGGCGTTTGTTTTATGTTCGCGCCGCTTTATCACAAAGCGACGGCGCGCGTGGCCGGAGTCAGACGCGAGCTTGGCGTGCATACAACTTTTAATCTCTTAGGGCCGCTCTCGAATCCGGCGGGTGCGCCGCGCCAGATCGTCGGCGTTTGGCATCCGGCGCTCGTCGAGCCGATTGCGCGAACGCTCGGGTTGCTCGGTGCAGAGAGAGCTTGGGTCGTACATGGTAGAGACGGTCTGGACGAAGTGACTTTGTCGGATAAGACCATCGTCGCCGAGTGGAACAGGGGCAGCCTCAGAGTCTTTGAGGTCGGGGCAGAAGATTTTGGTCTACGCGTTGCGCCGCTCGACAATCTGCGCGGGGGCGATGCGGCAGACAACGCGCGGATTATTCAGAGCGTCTTGTCGGGCGAAAGATGCGACGAGGCGCGCTCGCTTGTCGTCGTCAACGCCGCCGCCGCATTGATTGTCGGGGGCGCGGCAGACGATTTTCAGGAGGCCGCCGCGCTTGCCCAGAGAAGCATTCAAAGCGGCGCGGCAGAAAACGCGCTTGAAGAATTGAAGAGACGAACCAACAGTTGATGGCAGAGAACAATTATCTCACGGCGATTTTTGAGCGAAAGAAAAGACGCGTCGCAGAGGAAGGCGAGCGCGTCGGCTTCGATCAGGTAAAGGCTTCGGCCACAGCTCGCCGCAAGTCAGCACCAGCGCACGCCTTCAAAAGCGCCGTCTCAACCGAGGGACGCATCAACGTCATAGCAGAGTTCAAACGCGCGTCTCCGTCGAAGGGTGAGATCAGGTCTGATTTAACTCCCATAGAAGTTGCAAAAAATTATGAGGCGGGGGGCGCGGCAGCCGTCTCTGTGCTGACCGAAGAGGAGCACTTTCGCGGGTCGCTTCTCGATTTAAGAGAGGTCAAAGGCGCAATCTCTTTGCCCGTGCTGCGCAAGGATTTTATCTTTGACGAGTATCAAATTTATCAAGCGGCTGAGGCCGGAGCGGATGCGGTTTTGTTGATTGCGGCAATGCTTGAGGACGAGAAACTTTCGCGCCTCAGAATTTTGTCTGAAGAGGAATTGGGTCTTGACGCTTTAGTCGAAGTGCATACGGCTTCGGAGATGGAGCGTGCAGCAAAGACCGGAGCAAGACTGATTGGAGTCAACAATCGTGACCTGAAAAGCTTTCGCGTCTCGCTTGAAACCTCTTTTGAGCTTGCGCGGTTTGCTCCGCCTGACTCCACGCTCGTCAGCGAAAGCGGACTCAAGAGCCGCGACGACATCCTTAAATTGCGCGATGCCGGTTATCAAGCATTTCTCATCGGCGAATGGTTGATGAGAGCCGAGCTGCCCGCCGAGGCATTGCAAACACTTTTAGGGCGCGGCTCAGTCATCTAATCGTTCTGTGCAGCGATGTCGCATAAATCTATATTCGCGTTCGAGAAAAGAGTTTGATTCAACGTGCGGGACGGCTTTCGCTTAAGCAAGATGGTTAAAGTAAAAATCTGCGGCATAACAAACGCTTTGGACGCACGCGCGGCAATCGATGCGGGCGCAGATGCGCTTGGCTTTAACTTTTGGAGAGGAAGCAAGCGCTATATCGAGCCGCGTGCGGCACGAGAGATTATTCGTGGTTTGGCGGAAGAGGTGTTGTGCGTCGGCGTGTTCGTCAACGAAGCGTCGCCTTCAGATGTTGAGCAGGTTGCAAATGAGGCGGGCGTAAAGACGGTTCAATTGCACGGCGACGAGTCGGCGTGACGCCGCGGGCGCCCGGCTCGTCACGCACGG
>CBDUCU010000130.1:0-8987 GCA_965365725.1 uncultured bacterium
CCGCGCCAATCCCTCCAATCCGTCTTCATCTGCGTTCTCCTTCTTCATTCCCCACGCTCACGCCAACGGCACGCTCTGTCCAGCCTGCACATAGCCATGCTCAAACAACAACAATCCGGCAAGCGCAAACGGCACGGCCCAAAGTCCGAGCGCAAAAGCAAACCCGCCTGCCATTGTCAGCGCAACTCCGAGCCAGAAGAACGTTCGATAACGTCCTCGCGTCAGTTCTTTAATAGCGAGCGCGGCATGCGCAGTCGGATGCGCTAGGCTAGTCTCGCCCAAAATGCAGAGCAGGTGCGCTGCGCTTGTCACCGTCAACAACCACAGAAGCGGTGTCAAAGCACCGGGCGCAAGCCACGCAGCAAAAGGCGCGAGCGCAGCCGACCCGACAAGCAGCGTTTGAATAAACAGGTGCGGCGGAAGCAGAGGGTTCTGCCAAAGATCGCGCGCCTTAGCCTGCGCAAAAAGATACGCCGTATAGACAGCCGTCAAAACGGCAAGCGGCAACCCGGCCACACTAAGCCACACTTGCACAGAAGTATTGCCCACAAGCGAAAACAGAAAATGTAGCGCAAGCACTATCGAATAACCCGCAATAATAAACGCGCCTTTGACCAACCAGCTGCGCCACTGCGGGCGCGTAAAGATCATGTAGAAACGCTCGGGGTGCTCCAAATCCCAAATCAAAAGCCCGCCCGTCAAAGCCAGAAATGCTCCTGACAACACGGGCGCAACCCACGTCCATAACACATTTGTCGAATCGATAAATCCAAACAAGACGACGAGCAGCGCCACCATGTACGCGCCTGCGGCAATCCCTTTCGTCCAAGTGTAGAGACTGACGCGCCAATCCCAGGGGATCGAATGCGGCACGTCGTAAGAGAGAAGCGCGGCAGCCGACGTGTTATTAAAAAATGGATTGCCCGCGATGACGCGATCTGTTCCGGGCAGTTGCTCGCTCCACATAAAAAGATCGCCGTCGGGGCGACGCGCCGCCAGTGGATCGAGCGTCGCCTGATGCGCGCCCTTGTAAAAAAGTTTCGGTCGCGTCGCCTTCTCCGGCCTACGCACATTCACCGGCTCGCGGTTGGCAATCTGCGCCACACGCGACCCGGCATCATTCATATCGCCGACCAGAATCGCCTCGACCGGACACACAACCACGCATGCAGGCTCAAGCCCCATGTCGATGCGATGCGCGCAGAAGTTGCATTTCTCCGCCGAGTGATCTTCCGGATTGATAAAGATCGCGTCGTAAGGGCACGCCGCCATACACGCCTTGCAACCGATACAGATCGACTTATCGAAATCGACGATGCCGTCCGCCCTCGCAAACATCGCGCTAGTCGGGCACGCCGCCGCGCACGGCGCATGCGCGCATTGGTTGCAGCGCGTCACCTGATGCGCCCGCCGCGCCTGCGGAAACACCCCTACATCAACGTGCTTGACGTAAGTGCGCGTCACACCCAAAGGCACAAGGTTTTCAGACTTGCACGCGGTCGTACACGCATGACAACCGATGCAACGCGTCTGGTCGATAACCTTCGCCCACTTCTGCTCAGAGCCGTTCGCATTCGTCATACAAAGCTTCGTCGCGCGACCTTGCTTCTATCTCTGCAAATTTTTGAATGAGCGCTTTCTCTACTAACACGGAAACCTTGCATTAGCAATGCACAAATCTCTCCGCGCCAGAGACTTCAAAAAAACTAGTCTTGACGCTTCAACGCACGCGCATTATCATGCGCCCGCTTTTGACAATGAGATATTTTTCAAGCGGGCCGCACCTCCCGACACCCCGCACCAAACCGGACAACTCACGCTAAGTCCTTATACAAAACCTGATTGACCGCGAGTCGTCTCAAAGAACAGCTCCGTCATTTCGCGCTTCCCTTGCCGGAAACGAGGAGACAACAAAACCAATGCGTCTTCATTTGACACTATCGGCCAACCGCGAACCCGTCCCCTTTGCCTATCAACATTTCCTGACCGGCGCGCTCCACAAATGGCTCGGCCAAGCCAACCCCCATCACGACCAGATTAGTCTCTACTCTCTAAGCTGGCTCGACGGCAGCCGCATGAACCGCACAGGCACGCTCGATTTCCCACACGGCGCGCGTTTCTTCCTCAGCTTCCACAACGACGCGCTGGTTGAAACGCTCGTCAACGGTGCTCTCACCGCGCCCGACGTTTGCTGCGGGATGCGCGTCGTTGAGATCAACCAGCAGACCACGCCCATTTTTGGCACGCGCCACACCTTCAAAGTCGGCAGCGCCGTCCTCATCAAAGCCAAAGCAGAGGACGGACGCATCCGTTACCTGCTCCACAACGACCCCGCAGCCGACGCTGCGCTTACCGCCACGCTCCGCCACAAAATGGACGCAGCCCAACTTGACCCACGCCACCGCACAGTTACTGTGGCCTTCGACAAAACCTATCGCAACCCCAAGACCAAGCTCGTCACGATCAAAAACATCCACAACCGCGCCAACATCTGCCCAGTCCACATCGAAGGCACACCCGAAGCCCTTCAATTCGCATGGAACGTCGGCATCGGCAACGGCACAGGTTCGGGCTTCGGCAGCTTGCTCTAAGTTCGCAAGAAAGGAATCTTGAAAGATGCTCGACACGCTTTTACACATCGGCGGCACGCTACGGCGCGAAGGATATATGCCCTACTACATTAAACCTGCACCCGTTCCACACGAGAAATCGTCGGTCGTTTATCTTCGTCTCCCAGTCAATGAAAACTTCGAGTTTGATTTTGAAAAGTTTGACGCTGACTTTAAAGAAAGTGAGTTGCTGCGCGAAAGGCTTTTTTACTTGGATTTTCAAACCAGTGACCACGATACAGAGAAGAAATATCTTTTTGGCGATATTTTTTATGGGACAGACAAAGACGGTAATGAAATTGGTCATTACAGAATGGAGAAGAAAGGAGTTAAAGCTAAAAAGAGTTCTTTCGGGCGCGCAGACAAACACGCTATATCTTTCAAAGGGACAGATATTGATAAGTTTAGGGAATCTTTTAGGACACATCGAGAACGTATTGAAGGATATTTACGCGAATTCGGGGGAGGAAGAAAAGTATTTCTGCATTTCGATTTCTTCAATGGCAAACATTGGTATGAGTTTGAGGATTTGAATGCAATTCGTTCCAAGACCTTGCAGGAAGTTGTAGATGAACATTCCGATTCTTTCGTTCTGAAAAAATATTACCTCAAAACCATGAGTGCCGATGCTGCTATGCTCCCCGACTTTCATATCAGCAATAGATACAAAACAAGATTATTCTCCAAAGATGACTTTTGGAATTTGTTCTACGCGCTGGAGTATTCAAAGAAAGCGTTAGTTCGAGTTGGAGATATAAAGATAGTTGTTCTGCCAAGAAGTCACGCGCAAGCCAGCTCAAGCGACGATGTGTTAAAGGCTCATCATATCGAAGAGTTTTTCAATCGCAGCATAGGCGACGAGACAGCTAACAGTGAAGTAGTAGAAGAAAGTTTTGAAAGAGTTGGCCGTTCCGCAAGTTCTGCAAACTCATCCGATGAATTATTTGCTTATTTTTCGGGCGATGATATTCCACGCAGCATAAAACAGTATGATTTTGTCTTCAGCCGCAAAGAAGGCAATCGTGAAGTGGACTTGAGCGAAATATCAGGCATTCAACGCAGCCACCTTGCGAAAATTGGAGAGAAGATCAGAGAAGCGCGTGCTCCTCTCTTCATCGAACGAGAGCAACTCAATCCTAAAATTCCAAAGACTTATGCCAACTTTGACATTCGCTCCTGCTTTTTCCGAGTGCTGGGTGATATTGCGAAGTCTGACAAATCGAAATTCAATAGTCACCTGTTGAAAGTCCTGCCGCAGATTTACACCGAAACCTACTACCGCGACGATCTGTTGTTGCCTGCGTTCATCAAGAAAACGGAATACCTCATCCGACGAAAAGAGATGGACTTCAATCTCTTGAAATTTGATTACTATCTGCTTGCGCGTTTACGCGAAACGAAAGGAGTTGCCATTGTGGATGAAATGAAGAATGGACACAGCTATCAAGCCGGAGAACTACTTGGCAGATTAGCGCGTCCGCTTAGAAGCAGAATCAATACCTTTGCCACACGTTATGCCGGACAAATAACGCGACATATGACGGACAAGCGTGGCCTGCAAAAGCTCTACGTTGAGTTCAATCAAAAGTTGCTGATGCACAAGGCGCATCGCCCTTACCTTGAAAAGATTTCCAGACAGGCGACTGAACGCATAAACGATCTCGACGAACGCAAATTCGATAAATACGAATGCGCTTTCGGCTTCTTTGAAGGTTACTTTGCCGAATACAAGCCTGTGGAGCGCAAAGAGCAAGAGATGGACGACGAAGAGGTTTTTGACGAAACAGAAAGAGGAGAAATGTAATGACAGAAAATACAAACCTACCCTGCGATAAATCGGAGATTCTCTTTCTTTACGAAAGCAGTTACTCCGTGCCAAACGGCGACCCGTTCACAAGCGAGCAACGTTACGATGATGAAACAAGGAAGATTCTAGTTAGCGATGTTCGCATTAAGCGTTTTATTCGGGACTATTTGAACGAGCAAGGACATCTTATTTATGTTCTTGACCCCAAAGATTCTAGCGATAAAGAAAAGACAGGAGCGAGCGCGCGCTTTAAACAGATTCAAGGTATCGTTCAGAAAAAATCTCCACACCTAAAAGACCCGACAGAACTGCTTCTTCAATGCATAGATGCACGTCTGTTTGGTGCGGTCGTTACGCTCAAAGACGATAAAAAGAAAAAGCCATCCGATGCCGAAGAAGGCGAGGGTAAAAAGGACAAACCCTTTAATGTTACTGGAGCGGTGCAATTTGCCCTCTTAAATCCGTCGCTCAACAAGGTTGATTTAAGAATGCACCAAAACACTTCTGTGTTTCCTTCCGGCAAAGGCAAAGAGCGCGGCGCAATCGGCACAACGACGGTCGTGCCTTTTGCGCTGTGTCAGATTCATGGTTGGATCAATCCGTATTCGGCGAAGCAGACGGGGCTTGTGCAGAAAGATATTGATGAGATGTTTAAGGCTCTGTGGGCGAGCATCAATAACGCGAATACGCGCTCGAAGTCGAATCAAAATTCGCTGCTGCTGTTGCAGGTCGTCTATGCGGACTCGAATAAAAAACTCTACGGCATGGATCGTCTCATCACGCACGCGCCGAATGATGGAAAACAGGATGAACAACTGCGCAGCAGCGACGATTACACGCTCGATTTCTCGCGTTTGAAAGAAGAGATTGCGAAGTCTAATGCCGTGCGCCAAGTCAATTTTTATACGGAGCACGAAGCGATTAGAAATGAATTGACGAGCGCGGAGAAGTTTAAGGAGATGACATGGCAATGAGAGGCTTGCTGTTTGAGATCGAAGGCAACTGGGCGCACTTCAAAAAGCCTGAGACGAACAACAATCCGCTCACGCACGATTTCATCACCAAAACCGCGCTCATTGGTCTAATCGGCGCGGTGCTTGGTATCGAGCGCACAAAGATGCGCCCGCTTTTTCCGCCACTGTCGAACGCGCTTGTTTACGGCGTGCAGATCGTCAACGCGGTCAAGAAAGAATCTTGGGCGTTCAAGTTGCGCTACGCGACGAATCAATATGAGAAGCGACCCGTGCAGATGGAGTTTCTAAAAAATCCGCGCTTTACGGTCGCCCTTGCGTTGCGTGATGAAAGCGAAGCGCAAAAGCAATTTGACGATTTTGCATCCGCCGTTAAATCAAGCGAAGCACGCTTTACACCCGTCCTCGGTTTGCATAACTGTCCGGCGAACCTACGCTATTTAAGCGAAGGCGAGTTCACGTCTTCCGTTGGCGAGTTTCAAACTAAAAGCTTTGTGACGGCGAATCAAACGCTGCTGCGCCTTGCGGGGACGGAACAGTTTCGCATCGGCGTTGACCGGATGCCGACCTTTCAAAATGATGATTGGTGGAACAGACCGGAAAAGTATGTCGGCGTGCTCTATCCGTCGGAAGGAAATGCGCTATCCGCACGGGGCGAGCATTACACGCACACAGACGGAAGTAAGTGGGTGCTGATATGAAGGATTATGAATCGCATCCGGGTAAATCGGGCGTGCGCGGAACAGGCAAACCGCTCATCGAGCATACGCGCGGCGTGATTGCAGGCGCGCGGCGCAGAACACATTTTATGCAAGCGGAAATCGCCGCGCTCTTCCACGACTTGGGCAAGATCAATCCAAACTTCCAGCGCAAGCTCTATGAAAAGAATGTAAGCGGCTACTCGGCACACGCTTATTTATCGGCGTTTGCATGGCTCTGTTTCTGCGCGCACAACCGCGAGCTTTTGCAAGAATGGGGAGTTGATGATTACGCATCATGCGTCGCCATCACAGCAATGATCGCGCATCATCACGGTGACCTGCCGAATCTCGGCACAATCGAGAGCCGCATCTTTAAGAGTGGGGCAAACGCCGACCCGACGGCGCAACTAAAAAAGTTTCTTGACACAAGCGCGGAGAAGGATTTACCGCTTTCAGATTTTCTGCAACGAATTAAACCACATCGCGCGTTCTCCGTTTTTCAAGACAAGCAGCTACGCGAAAAGTTTCTGCAAATCAGTCTCTATGCGAAGGAGATTCCAGAGCCGCTTGACTTTTTTATCAACACGCAATTCGGTTTCGCGTCTTTGCTCGAAGCCGACAAACGAGATGCGGGCTATAACACACGGTTCAACCGTAAGTTGTACGGCGCGAAATTAAAGGACGTTTTCTCAGTGCGGCTCGACGATTTCCAGAGCGCGTTGCAGAAAAAATCGTCAGGCACAAATGATAAAAGGCGCGCGCTTGATGATCTGCGCACTGAGATGCGTAATTGTGCGACGGAGAATCTGCGGCGCGAGCTTATGGCAAATGACGAACTTGCGCCGGACGAGCGGCGGCGCGTGTTCACGCTTCCTGCTCCGACGGGCGCGGGCAAGACTTTGATGCTGTTGCGACTCGCCAACGAGATCATCTGGCACGACGCGCGGACGAGTGAACGCCCGTTGAGCGTCATTTACGCTCTGCCGTTTCTTTCCATCACCGAACAGACGGAAGCCATCTGTCGCCGCGTGTTGGCGAGCGTCGAAGATGAGACGGTGCTTCGCGTTGACTCAAAAGCGGAGAACAAGCGACTTGAAAGAGCGCAAGAGAAATTAGACAGCGCGCCGAATGAAGATAACCAGCGAGAGGTTTTGAGCGAGGATTTTTCGCAACACACGTTTGATTATCCTTTCATCATTACAACCTTTGTTCAGGTATTTGAAACTCTCGTCAGCAATCGCAACGCGGCTTTGCTGCGCCTACCGAACTTCGCGCGCTCAATTTTTCTGCTCGACGAAATTCAAGCCCTGCCGCCGCGTCTTTATACCTTTTTCGCTGCGTATCTGGACGAGTTCTGCCGCCAGTTTGATTCCTACGCCGTGATTTCCACAGCGACGATGCCGTATCTCGAAATGCCGCCCGACGAGAAGTATGAAAAGGATTGGCATAGACCGCGTCGCCTCTTCAAACGCTATGCAAAGCCGCCTGAGCTTTTGGACGCTAGTTTTTACGAGCGCAAGGAATTTAATCGCTATCGCATCACGCGGTTGATGAAAGAAAACTTCGCCATTCAGGACTTGGCGGATGAGATTCAGAAGCAGAATAAATCCTGTCTCGTCGTTCTCAATACGATTGCCGATACGCGCCAGCTTTACGAAAAACTCAAAGAAGAATTAAGCGATGATTTTGGCTGTGTATTGCTCAATACACATTTCACACCGCGCGACCGTCGAAAGAAGATTAGATTTTGTCGCCAGCGTTTAAGACGGAAAGAGAACGTCATTCTCATCTCGACGCAACTGATTGAAGCCGGAGTTGACATTGACTTCCCCGTCTTGTTCCGTGATATGTGCCCTCTTCCCTCTTTGATTCAAGCGGCGGGAAGATGTAACCGCAACGGCTCGTCCCCCGAAGGTGAAGTTTTTCTTTTTGAACTCAAGAAAGAGAATGGGAAATCTTCCGCTAAGCTTATCTACGGCGATGACCCGGCGTGGTTTTTTGCGTCGCGTTATATTTCATCAGAGCCGGTCTTTGAGAATCAGCTTTTTGAGAAACAGAAAATATTCTTCGAGGATGTAGGTAATCAACTACAAATCGGTGTCCATAAACAGTTTGGTAGAGAAATCAACATGATTGAGTGCATCAACCGCGCTCGCTTTGCCGACATAGGTTCTTTCAAGCTGATTGACGAACGCGAATTCGGCGAAGAGTTGCGCTACTACATTCGACGCAATGAGAACGATGATTCGTTTGCAACGCTCATTGAGCTTTATAGAAACAGACCTCGAAAGCATGATCTTGAAGTTGGTCAAGATTATTTTCAGGTAAACAAGAACCATCGGCTAGCTGTTGACAATCAACTGCGAAGCATGGCGAACCGAGTCGTCGCTTTTCGCTGGTCAGAAGATAAATATAAGCCTGTAGCAGAATCGCTCGGCAAAGAATTTCCAGATGATGAAGTGTTTGGACTCCGTCTGCTCGCAAACGAACGAGACTATACTTTCGATTTAGGCATTGATTTGGTCGGCGATGTTTTTATTTGAAGCGGAGTTTGCAACATGAAAGAACTTCCAATCTTCACAGGCACGGAAGTCGGCTACTTCGCCGTTTGTCCACGACGTTTCTGGTGGTTTCATCACGGTTTGAATATGGAACACAACTCCGACCGCGTGCGGATGGGAAAGCTGGTGCACGAAGAAAGCTACGGGCGGAAAAAGAAAGAGTTGAATATTGACGACCGCATTGTGTTGGATTGGCGCGAGGACGGGGTGATTCATGAGGTGAAGCTGACGGACAAGATGGAGGCGGCGCATGAGATGCAGCTTCTCTATTATCTCTACTATCCCAAGCTCAAGGGGGTGAAAGGTTTAAGCGGGCAGATTGATTATCCGAAATTGCG
>CBDUCU010000131.1:0-8975 GCA_965365725.1 uncultured bacterium
GACCTGACGCGCGAGCGCGCGGTTCTCCAGAAGACGAAGCTGCGTATTCCAGTAGGCCGGATCGTTATTGCGCCCCGTGTTGATGACGATCTGGTCGCGCCCCGTCTTGAGGATGCTCTCGCGTTTGGGCTGAATCTCGATGGTCGTCTGCGCCTCATAAATCGAGGGCTGACGATACATCTGAATAGCCACAAGGGTCGTCACAACGAGCGCGAGGCTGAGAATCAGCCACTTGCGCTTGAGGACGATGTTCAGATACTCGCGCAGGTGTGCAGGCTCTGCCGCGCCCACGCCGTAGCCCTTCGGAGCGACCGTGATATCGCTCAAAGGACGATCCAGACCACGTTCGACGGGCGAGACCGGAAGCAGACGATTGTCTTCAGACATCATAAATCTTTGAACCTCTAAACTTCAGAAAACAGATACTCACAGGGCCGGGTAGCAGCCGTGAATCATACCAGAGAACGGATTGAGGCGAAAACGACGGCGCGCCGCCCACACTGTTGTTTTTGGCATTACACAGACGCGCCGTTTGCGGGCGCAACGAACCGTGCCAGCGCATCGCGCCAGGTGGGAAGCGGTTCGAGCCGGACGGCTTCGGAGAGCAGACAACGCAGACGCGAATCTGCTGGGCGAGGCGCAGGGCGCACAAGCGCCTGCATGCTGACGGCTTCAACTTTCTCGGCGCTCAATTCTGCCGACTCCAGCGCGGCAACGGCAAACTCTTTGAAGCTTGCTCCCGCCCCGGAGTTGACTACGTGATAAATGCCCGGCAAATCTATCTCGGCAAGCAGGCGCAGGCGTGCCGCCAAATCGGGAGCGTAGGTCGGCGTGCCCCACGCGTCGTGGATGGCTTTGAGGGGTGCGCCCGCGCGACCGAGTTCGACGACGCGGCTCAAAAAATTCTTTCCGCCCTCGCCAAAAATCCAGCCCGTGCGCACAACTGTGGTGCGCGCACACGCGGCCTGCGCGTGTCGCTCGCCTTCGAGCTTGGCGATGCCATAGACGCTCTCCGGATGCGGGTCGTCGCGCTGCGTGTAGAAATCGCCCTTGCGCCCGTCAAAGACATAGTCGGTCGAGATCGTGACGAGCGAAGCTCGCGCGCGGCGGCAGGCGTTGGCGAGGTTTTCCGGGCCGAGCGCGTTTGCTTTGTGCGCATGCAAAGGATCAAGCTCGCAGCCGTCAACATCCGTCCATGCCGCACAGTTGATGACCGCTTCGGGGCGCTCGCGCTCAACGACTTCAAAGACAAAGCGCTCGTCCGTGATGTCGAGACTTTGCCGGTCGTAGGCCGCAACCTCGTCGCCACGCATCTCGCAATGCCTGACGACTGCGCGCCCGACCATGCCGCCCGCGCCCGTGATAAGAATTCGCATAAAGGAAGCTGTTAGCTGTTAGCTATTAGCTGTTAGCTTTTGCCGTCTGCATGTATGGTCTGGCTAAAAGCTAATGGCTAACGGCTAACAGCCTAATTAAATTGCCCCGTATTGTCGCGCGTAATACTCTCGGTATGCGCCGTCGCGAACGCGCGCAACCCACTCGCCGTTTTCGCTGTACCAGCGAATAGTCTTCTCAAGTCCGCTCTCCCATGTCTCAAGGGGTCGCCAACCGAGTTCGCGTTCGGCCAGTGAAGGGTCGATGGCGTAACGCCGGTCGTGGCCGGGACGGTCTTTGACATAGCGGATGAGCGTGCGCGGTTTCTTCAATGCATCGAGGACCGATTCGACCACGTCGATATTGCGCCGCTCGTTGCGCGCCCCGATGTTATAGACCGCACCGTCCCTTCCCTTTTCGAGCGCGAGCAGGACGGCGCGACAATGATCGTCAACATAAATCCAATCGCGCACATTCCGCCCGTCGCCATAGACGGGGATCGGCTCATCGGCCATCGCATTTGAGAGCATAAGCGGCAGGAACTTTTCGGGAAACTGGCGCGGGCCGTAGTTGTTGCCGCATCGCGTCGTGACGGTATCGAGATGGTGCGTGTGTGCTGCGGCGCGGACGAGATGCTCGGCTGCCGCCTTCGACGCAGCATAAGGGCTGTTGGGCGCAAAAGGCGATGCTTCGCTAAAGTAGAGATTCTCTTCTTCGGGCAGACTGCCCATCACTTCATCGGTCGAGACTTGAAGAAAACGCTTGACGTTGCGCGCGCGCGCCGCATCGAGGAGAACCTGCGTGCCTAAAACATTTGTGCGCAAAAACTCGTCGGCTGATTCGATGCTGCGGTCAACGTGCGACTCGGCGGCGAAGTTGACGATTGCGTCCGCGCCCTCTTCGAGAGCCTCGATGACGGCTGCACGGTCGCAGATGTCTCCGCGCACAAAGCGATGACGCGTTGCGTCGAGACCTTCAAGATTATCTGGATTGCCCGCGTAGGTGAGCGCGTCGAAATTTGTGATGACGCATTCAGGACGCTCATCGAGGACGAGACGAATAAAGGCCGAGCCGATAAAGCCCGCGCCGCCGGTGACAAAGAGTTTCAGCATCTTTTCCTACTCATCTTCTTACTCACAGAAAAGTCTAAAAGAAATTCTCCAAACAGACGCACTAATCCTTATCCAATCTTAGATCAAACTCTTGATGTGCAGTTTTTATGAGCACGCGAAAGGCGCGAGTATAGGGATGCGTTTCGAGGGGTGTCAAGAACGCAGGTCTCATGAAAAGAGGGCGGTTTCGAGCGTTGCCCAACAAGATGTTTGAGCGTTGCTCAATACGTCGGTTGAAGGTTGGCGTGATAGAGCGCTTCGCCGTCATAAATGCCGGGTCGGTCTTGCCCGCCACGATAAATCTCTTCGAGTGTGAGCCCTTCGGGGAGCGGTTTTTCGGGCAGGAAGACGCGGAAGTCAGAATCGGCAAACGAGTAGCCGTGCATGACGAATGATTGGCCGAGCGCGGATTTAACTTGCGACGCATCGAGCGGGCCGGTGAAATTTGAGAAGCTCTGCGTCCAGGGACTCCAGAAAATCTGTCGCGGGTACATCTCGTCGAGAAGCGGCCCGTAGAAATTATTGCTGTAGTCAGTACCGAACCTCAGAGCGTAAGGGAGAGAAGACGCGCTGTAATAGCTGACGACCTGACCATTGCTGCGCAACGACTCGGCCATATCGTGCGCAGCCATCTGTTCGCGCGCGCTCTCAACAAATCGTCTGTGCACGGCTCGCAATTCCAGCGCCTGCACAAACGCAAGTGCGAGCAGAAGAGATGCAAGCGCGCTGCGGCGCAGCGTCCGGCTCGGCTTCGACCAAAGATTGACGCTCTCGACGAGTAAAACGAGGTGGAGACCGGCCAGACCGAGCGCGGGCGTAAGGTAATGCGCGCTCGGATGTTTGGCGACGAGCAGAAACTGTGCGAGCCCTGCGGCAATCGAGGCCAAAAGAATTTTGCCGGTCATGCGAACGGGACGTTCTGCGTTCTGTTCCGCCTTGCGTTTGAACCCGATCCACGCCAGCGCGACCAGACATGCGCCTAAAATTGCGAAGAAGAGCCAGTCGCCCGCGATGAGCTTAAGCGCGCTGTCGAAAAGTTTTTGCGGGTCGGCGAATCCGCGCTCGCCCGCGCCGTAGCGCCCCGTGTGCGTGACGATGCGCGAGAAGAAACCTAAGGCGGCGCGCAGATGCGTCGGCGTAAGGATGGGCGCGATAAAAAAGATGAATGAGACAAAGGCCGCCACGCAAAATTCGACGCGCGGTCTGATGCGCGGCAACAGCATGAGCGGGATGATTGCAAGCGGCGCGAAATTGATCTTGCAGGCGACGCCCAAACCTAAAACCATTCCGAAGGCTAGCGCATAACGTCTCGCAAACGTGCTCGCGTCGTAACGCAGCATGAGCAGCGCAAGCGCGGCCATAATGAGCGAGAGCGCAGCAAGGAGCGGCTCGGGTCTGACACCGGTCAATGCGACAATCGTCGTCGCTGAAACAAAAGGCGTTGCCTGAAAGAGCAGGGCAAGCGCCGTGCTGCGTGCGGCTGCAAAGACGATGAAACCCGATGCAGCGAGCGCGAGCGCATAGAGGAAGATAAAAAGGCTGCTGATGCGCCGCGCATAATGCTCCGGATTGCCGAGCACCTCGCGCGCTCGCCCCTGCTCGCCTAAAAACGGATTTGAAAGATAGATAAAGATGCCGCCTGCGGTTTGGACGGGCGTGCCGGGATGATCTGTATGAAACGGTCGATGCAGATTGGCGATGTTGAGAGAGTTGAGTAGATAAGGGTAGGTCGGGTCGAGATTTTCGCTCAGCCAATGTGGACCGCGCGCCGCGCGCACCTCAAAAGCGACGAGCAGAAGCAGCACAGGGAAAATAAAGAGAACCCATCGGCGCACAATGCCGCGACCTAAAACCGTCAGTTGTTCTTTACGTTTCATCCTCTTTGCCCACCGTAAAATTTCAGCCGCGCGATGCACAGAAAATCATCAATTCGCTTTAACGTTTGTCGCCCGCGACGCTCGCTCTGTAGAAAGTCTCGCTCTTGTCTGCACCGTGAATATTTTCGAGCGCAACTGCTTCGGGCAAAAAGTCGGGCGGAAGATAGCTGCGAAAGACCGGGCTCTCAAAAGGCGCGCCGTGCATGATGAACCAGCCGTCGGGCGCGGGCAGTTCCTCAGCATTGAGCGTCGCGTCAAAGCGTGAGAATTCTCGCGTCCAAAGATTGTAGAAATACCGACCGGGATATAACTCTTCGGCGAGACTGGCATAGAAGCCGCCGTTATATTGAAGGCCGAACTTAAGCGCGAAATAGGGCGACGACGCGCCCCAATATTCGACCACCGCACGACCCGCAAATTCTTTGTCGAGATTTGCGCGCAATCCTCTTATCTCGGCGATAGATTCGACCGCGCTCGCACGCAGATACCGAAGCGAGTCCACACGTTTGTAAGAGACAAAGAGCAGCGCGACGGCAAGACAGGCGTAGAAAGCCGCCAGAGCAGCGCCCTTCAAGTTGCGTTTGAAGATCACAAAAAGCAACACCATCGACGCGCCGCTCAAACAAAAGGCCGGAATCATGTAGTGGTGATTCGGGTGCTTGGCGACGAGAAGCAGTTGAATAAATTGCGCGGCGAAGATCGAGGCGAGCGTTTTATGCGTCGGCTCGCCCGCGCGCAGCTTTCGCCAGCCCCAAACCAGAACGACCAGGGAGACTGCCATCATCAGCGAAAAGAGCGCGTGCGCTCTGATAATTGACAAGGCGTTGACGGCGAATTCGTTGATATTGAGAATGCCCCTCTCGCCATGACCGTGAAATCCCTTGCGCGTCAACATGCTCAAGGCGAAGACCAGCATCTTTCTCAAGTGCGAAACGGTTAGAATAGGCAGGATTGCGATGAGAAAAGATACGACGCTCGTCATTGCGAAGACGACGCGCGGCCTTTTGCCGGGAAGGATTACGAGCGGCACTACGACAAGCGGCAAAAATATGAGCTTTGCCGCCAGACCAAATCCCATCAAGCCTCCGAAGGCGATGGCAAAGAATGTAGCGCGGTGCGCCCAATCATCGCGCAGCGCGAGCAGTGCAAGCGCCGAAGCAACGAGTGCAAAGACGATGACCAACGCTTCGGGACGAATTCCGATCAAGCCTTGAAGCGTCGTCAAAGAAACAAATGGGGCTAATTGAAAGAGCACGCCGCAAGCAATGCTTCGCGTCGCACGATACGCCAGCCAACCCGAGACGAAAAGAGAGAGCGCACTGAAAATGATAAGCGCATCATTGATTGCAGATGCATAGCGCTCGGGGTCTTTGAAGACGGCGCGCGCGCGCTCATCCTCGTCCGCGAGCGGGTCAAGTGCGCGGACGACGACCGCGCCAAAGACCTGAACGGGCGTGCCCGGATGATCCGTATGATAAGGATGATGAAGATTGGCGACGTTCAGAGAGTTGAGCAGGTATGAATAACTAGGATCAAGATTACCGGCGAGCCAATAGGGAGTGCTTGCGGAGCGCAGCCAAAAGACAGAAGCGAGGAGCAGAGCAGGCGCAGCCAGAAGAATTAAGAATGTAGCGAGCCGAGGCATCGCGCGATGCGCCCGCGCGCCCGCGCTTTGTGCGCCGTCAGTCGCTTCGCCCTTCGTCATCACTTAGTCTCGTTGCGTACGAGCACGATGTGCGCAAACATGGCCGACGAGTCTCCAAAGCGACTGATGAGATTTTCCGCCGCGCGCCACGCGCCGTAGCTCCAGCCGGGCATCAGGCTGCGCATCGACACGCCGCCCGAAACAAGATAAGTGAAGGGCATCAACGGCTCGACTCTTTCAATGCGCCACTGTGGAAACTCTTTTTGAAATTGCTCGCGGTCGCGTGCAAAGACGATCCATGCCAGCGCCTCGTTGGCCGAAGAGAGCGGCCCGGCAGAAGGAAACTCCCACGCGGCGGCCTCCGGGTCGCACGGCTCGTGATGAAGCCGTCCATAGACGAGGCGCGACCAGCGCGTCACCCAGGGCTCGATCATCGAAATCACGCCGCCCGCACGCACAGTGCGCGCCGCCTCCTGAAAAAAGAGCCGCACGTTCGGGATGTGATGAAGCACGTTTGTCATCACTACGCCGCGCAGCTCGCGCTCTCTGAAAGGCATCCGCGTCGCATCAATGACCATCTCGACTCCCGGCGTGGGAAAGACTTCTGAGGTGATGAGGCCCGCGATGTGCTCATTCATAAAACCCGCGCCCGAGCCGAGTTCGAGCACCGCGCCCTCGCGCTCCGGCAAACTCTTTGCGATGCGCTCGTACCATTCCTGATAGATGCGTCGCAAAAACTCTTTTTCGCGGATGATGCGCAGGCGCAGCTCGGTCGTGCGCGGGTCGTCCACGTCAAGACCGCGAGTCAGCGGATGTGCCAGCAGCCCGTTTAGCATTCGTCCTCTTTAAGTCTCTTGACAGCTCTTAAATAAACTTGATGCGTCGAGCGGCAAAGGCGACCATGCGCAAAAGAAGCATGCCGTGACTCCAGCGCTGGATGTTCGTGTCGCCGTAGGTGCGGTCGCGGTAGCGGACGGGCAGGTCGTGGATTTTCATGTTGAGCTTGGCCGCGCCAAACAAAAGGTCGTAGTCGCCAAACGGGTCGAATTCGCCGAAGTAAGAACGATTCGCCGCGAGGTGCTCATAATCGCTCTTCCACAAAACTTTCGTCCCGCACAGAGTGTCTTTGACGCTTTGACCCAAAAGCCAGGAGAAGGCGAGACTGAAGAACTTGTTGCCGACCAGATTGGCAAACCGCATCGCTTCCGATTCCATCGGATAGACGAGCCGCGTGCCGTTGACGAAATCGGCCTTCCCCGTCGTCAGCGCGTCGAGAAAACGCGGCAAATCTTCGGGCGGCACGGTCAAATCAGCGTCGAGAATCATCAGCACGTCGCCTGTGGCTTCGCGGAAACCGAGCCGGACGGCATCGCCCTTGCCCTTGCCCGTCTGTTTGAAAAGCTTTGCGCGGCGTTCCGGGTGTTCTTTGATGGCGCGCTCAATCGCTTCGTAAGTGTTGTCGGTCGAGCCGCCCTCGACAAAGATCAGTTCTGTGCCCGCGCCCATCTCCGGCACGCGCGCAAAGATGGCCGGAACGTTTCCCTCTTCGTTGCGCGCGGCGACGACGACCGAAACGACGGGGCGCTCTGTGCGCGGCTCGTCCTGAATGGGCCGTGCGACGAGAAAGTTTGTCAACGCAAGCCAGTTGAAGGGCCAGAGCTTGACGAGATAACGATTGGCAAGCGTCGAGACGGGCCCGAGCGGCAGAGGCAAGAGAACCTCTTCGCGTCGGCGTATGACCTCAAAACCCGCCAGATCAAGCAGCCCCGTCACGTCCTCGACCGTCAGCCAGTTTTGATAAAGATTCGGTCGCTTGAGTTTGAGCCGCTCGGCGGCGCGCAGTGGCATCTCCCAGAGATGGCTGTAGAAGTTCATGACGACGCGCGTCTGCGCCGTCGAGTGTTTTCTGATTTGAGCAAAGACCTGTTGCACGTCCCACAAATCGTTGACCACGTCGGAGAGAATAATCACGTCGAAAGTCTCTTCGAGGTCGAGATTGTGCGCGTCGGCTTCAATAAAGCGTAAAGAAGGATGACGTTTGCGCGCGCGCTCAATCATCTCGCCCGAGAAATCAACGCCTACGCCGAGCGAAGGCTTGAGCGCCGCCAGCAAATCGCCCTCGGCGCACCCGATCTCAAGCACGCGTCGTCCCGCAGGGACAAAAAATCCATAAACCTCTTCGAGCCGACGATGATAGGCGCGACCCGGTTTGTGACTTCCGCTCGTTGCGCGCGCAACCGCGTCCCAATGCGCAACGCGTTCTGCGCGATAACGGCCCGGTGCCGCGTCGGCGAGAGCGTTTGCGTGGTCGCGCAAAGCGACCTCAAGCGAGGTCTCCGGCTTGTTTATCTCTTGAACCTTCATAATCGCTTTAACAGACTGTGGCCGCCCGCACACTTCTACCGTGCAGGGCGACACGTAAGAACCGAGAACTCACTGACGGACTTTTCTGAGGAGCGGCCTTGAAATCCTCTGCGCGCACGCGGGCGGGTCAAAACATTTCATTGCGGCGACAAAGTAAAAGATTCGGCAGCCGACTGTCAAACCACACGCTCGCCCGATCATCCACGTACCTCGAAGCATTGTTTTCGTCCTTCACTGAAAGCCTTCGTGCCGACCGGCTCAAGGGTTGCTCAGCGCATAGACGAAGACCTTAAAGCCCGAAGAATCTTTATATTTGTGCAGAAGACGCACCTGCTCGGGCGCATCCTTCGTCTCGTCGAGCAAAAAGCCGAGCGGCCCGTTTTTGTGATCGCGCTCGTTGATAATGATGTAATCGACCCGGCCATTTCGCGCGCGCTCGATCATCGTCGGGTAATCGTCGTAAGTTTCGAGCTTGGTGAAATCGCCCATAGTATAAAAAGAAGGAATCGGAACGGTCGAAAGAATCATCGGCGGCTCGGGTTTGGCATGATTCTCATTTATCCAGAAAGCGACGCGCTTCTGCCCGCCGTAATCGTTCCATTT
>CBDUCU010000132.1:0-8968 GCA_965365725.1 uncultured bacterium
GCGCGCGCTGGCCCGTTTTTGAAGAAGCGTTGGCGCGCAAAGACGAGCTGGAGATTCCAGTTCAGGTTAACGGCAAGCTGCGCGGTCGCCTGAAAGTGAGCGCGGAAGCGTCGGAAGCCGAGCTGCGCGAGGCCGCTCTGGCCGACGAAAAAGTTAAGGGCTGGATCGAGGGCAAAGAGGTCTCGAAAGTAATCGTCGTCCCGAAACGGCTCGTCAACATCGTCGTGCGATAACAACGATAATTGTAGGGGCAGGAGAAGTCCTGCCCCTACAATTTCAATTACATGCATTTGTGAAGGCTGAAAAACGCAACAAGAGAATTGTTGTGCGCGTAAAGCAATCAAAGTACAGGAGGCAAAGAGATGAAATCGAATCAAAGCCGACTTGCCGCTTGCATAGTCGCGCTCGCCGCGCTTCTTCACTTTGCGTTTGCGCCGCGCACGGTTGATACGCAACGCTCATTCGTTTCGTCTGCGCCAAAAGAGACGCGTCGCGCCATCGTCATCTCGCTCGACGGGTTGGACGCGCGCTACATACGCCGCGCAGACGAATACGGGTTGAAGATTCCGACGCTTAGGAGACTCGCGCGCGAAGGATTCTTTGCAGGGGTTGAAAGCGTCTATCCGTCGGTCACATACCCGAATCACACGACGATGGTGACGGGCGCGCTGCCCGTGCGTCACGGTGTCCTCAACAATGGAATTTTTGTGCCGCCAAATACGCCGCAGACAAATAGCTGGTACTGGTTTGCGCATCAGGTCAAAGCCGATGCGCTGTGGGACGCAGCGCACCGCAAAAAACTCAAAACAGCGCTCGTCTCATGGCCCGTCTCGACGGGCGCGGCTGATTGGAACGTGCCCGAAATCTGGAAGCCGGGCACAGCGCCCGGCGACGATTTCAAAACCACGCTTGCCGAGATCAGCAAACATGCACGACCCGCCGGTCTCGTCGAAGAGATTGAGCGCGCCGATCCTGAAATCTACAAAAACGTGACGAAGGATGAAGGCGACGACATGCGTACGCGCTGGGCCGAATATCTCATCCGTGAGAAACGGCCCGAGCTTGTGCTTGTGCATCTTTTTGACCTCGACCATTACGAGCATGATAAAGGGCCGTTTACGCCCGAAGCGTTTGCGATTCTTGAAAAACTGGACGGCTACGTCGCGCGCATCATTGCGGCAGCCGAGCGCGCCGGTACGCTCAAAGAGACCGTCGTCTTTATTACGAGCGATCACGGCTTTCGTCCGGTCTTAAAACAGATCAGACCGGGCGTGATTCTGTCGCGAGCAGGACTTGCTACGGTGCACGAAGAGAAAGATGAAACGGGGCGTGTGAAGGCTGTTGTCTCCGATTGGACGGCTGCGCCTCATCCCGCGGGCGGCTCATGCGGCATCATCTTGCGCGACCCGAAAGACCGCGCTGCCGAGCGCCGCACGCGCGCTGCTCTCGAAGATTACAACCGTCGCTCTGGCGGAGGGCTTTATCGCATCGTCCCGGCTGAAGAGACGCACAAACTCGGCGCGTTTCCACACGCGGCGTTTGTTCTTGAGGCCGCCGCAGGCTACCACTTCAGCCATCAATTTCACGGCGAGCCGATTTCTGATAGCTATGGACGCGGTACACACGGTTATTTGCCTGCGCCCGAGGATTACCGCGCTACTTTTATCGGCTTTGGTCTCGATGTCATCAAACAGGGCGACATGGGCACGATTCACATGACCGAGGTTGGCCCGACCATCGCCTCGACGCTCGACATCAAGTTGCGCGACGCACAAGCCCGCGCGCTCACAATCAAGTAAGCAGTGAGCCGCTCAGCCATAAGCAGTTTTCAAACAAACTCTTTACTGCTTGGCGGCTCACTGCTTACTGCTTGATTGCAGTCCGCCTTGCCTCACCCTATTTCAGTTGTTAATATTTTTCGCACGTCGTTGCTGTTATTCATAAATTTGCTTCGACACCCGTCGCGCCGTTCTAACGAGCGCGTTCACTTATTTTGAGATGGTGCATTGAGGGCAACGCCGCGCAGCGCGCATGAGTTTTTGAAGGTACGCGCCGCGCCGCCCCAAATCTCTGATGAAAGAGTGTCCGGCCTGTAATCGCTGTTTTGCCGACAACGTCAATCACTGTCCGACCGACGGTGATACGCTGCGTTTTACCATCACGGGCGACACGATGCTCGACGGCAGGTATCAGCTTGAGCGACGGCTCGGCGCGGGCGGGATGGGCTGCGTCTATAAAGGCCGCCACGTTTTTCTCAAAACCTCGCACGCCATCAAAGTCATCCTGCCAGACCTTGTCGGGAACGACCCCTCGCTTGTCACAAGGTTTCGACAAGAGGCGATGGCCGCCGCCGCCATCCGTCATCAAAACATCATCAGCGTGACCGATTTCGGCGTGGTCAACAATACGACTCCGTTTCTCGTCATGGAGTTTGTCGAGGGGCGCTCTCTTCATGATCTGTTGGTGGCCGAAGGCCGTCTGCGCCCGCAACGCGCAATTGAAATCATGCTCGGCGTGACGGCGGGCGTGGGCGCGGCGCATCAACAGGGAATCGTTCACCGCGATTTGAAGCCCTTGAACATCATGCTGCGCAACGGTTATTCGGCGACCGAAGGCGTAAAGGTTCTCGATTTCGGTTTGGCGAAGATCAAATCGGGCGAGCTGCTCGGCTCGTTTGTGGCGGCGCAGACGCAAGGGTTGATGGGTTCGCCCTTTTACATGGCTCCGGAGCAGTGGAGCGACGAAGAGCCTGACGCGCGCTCGGACATCTATGCGCTCGGCATAATTCTCTACCAGATGATTGCGGGAGAAGTTCCGTTTAAGGGCAACTCGATTCCGTCAATCATGAACAAGCATCTCACGTCGCCGCCGCCGAGTTTTAGCGCGCAAGGCATTGCAGTCACGCCCGAAGTCGAGCACGTCGTTTTACGCGCACTTGAAAAAGACCCCAACCGCAGACCGCAGTCGATCAGTGAGTTTTCGCTTGAGCTGCTTCAGGCGCTGGCGCGCGTTAGCTCCGGCCCAACAGTCGGAACAGAGACAAGCTCGGATATTGCGCAGAAGACGATATCTTTTATCGATCCCGGCACGGTTCCACCTCTATCTTCAAAGACGGTGGACAAGCTGCCAGCCCCACACGTTTCGACCGGCAATCCTCTCACTGAGTCCGCTCAAAAGACTGACGCGCCGCGCGGGATGGAAACCGTCGCGCTGCCCGACGCGCAACGTCACGACACATCTCATCCAGCAAACGCACCGCAGGGCCGCACGACCGCTTACGAATCTCCCGCATCAACTGCATTTTTGCCGGAGGGTCAATCATCCGGGCCGCCTTCGGCGACAACTCCGCCGATGCGAACCGATGCGCGATTTGATGCTGCGCCCGTTGATGCTGCGCCCGCCGCGCAACACGACGCAAAAAAGACGCAACCGATTAGCGCACACTTCCAAACGGCCAATCAGTTTTCACAACCTCTATCGCCGCAGCACACAGGGCAACAGTCTGCAGCGCAGTCGATGTCAGCTCAGTCGCCGACGAATTTCGCTTCGTCACAACCGGGCCAGTTCGCGCAAGCTTCTTCGGTCGTTGCGCCGACGCGTTCTCGATTGCCCGTTGCGGTCTGGGCGGCGGCGGGCGCTCTCGCACTACTTTGTGTGGTGGCAGGCCTCTATCTTCTTCTCGGCGGATTGGGTGGGGACGAGGCCGCGACCAATTCAAGTGCAAATCTAAGCACTAATGCGAGCGCGAATACGAATGCCGGCACAACAGCAGCGATTGAGCGCGTCAAGCCCGATCTGGTTTCGCTCCCCGGCGGGACGTTTATGATTGGACGAAACGACGTGCCGCCGCGCTCGGCCAGCGTCTCGGTTGCTTATCAGGCATGGGCCTACAACCAGTGGCCCGCACATTCCGTCCAGATTGCACCTTTCGCCATTGACCGAACAGAGGTGACAAACGCGGAGTATGCAGAGTTTGTCGAAAAGACGGGTTATCCAGCACCGCCGGATTGGGACGGCAAACGTCCGGCAGCAGGGCAGGAGCGTTTCCCCGTTCGCAACGTAACGCTTGAAGACGCGGAGCGTTTCGCCAAGTGGCGCTCGCAGCGCGACGGGGTCGAGTATCGCTTGCCTACAGAAGACGAATGGGAATATGCGGCGCGCGGAGGCGAAGCTGCGCGGTTTTTTCCCTGGGGCCGTGATTGGATGGATGGCCGCGCAAACATCGACAGTGATTCGCTCAAATCCGTCGGCTCGTTTCCCGACGGCGCAACCCCGCAGGGCGCGCAAGACATGATCGGCAACGTCTGGGAATGGACGCGAACCGAAGCGGCGATGTACAAGGGCAACAATCTGCTCATGCTCGCGCCGGGCGATGCCGGCAAAATTGTCGTGCGCGGCGGCTCTTTCCAAAGCAAGTCGACGGGCGACGAGCCGATCTCTGCGACGGCGCGTCGCTGGGTCGTGCGCGACAAAAAAGACCCCGTGATCGGCTTCCGTCTTATTCGTTCGGTAAACTGAGCCGGAAAAGTCTCGATGCGGGAAATAAACGAACAAGAAATAAACGAATCGAACGAGCGCAAAGGTTTCTGGACTTACGGGCGCATTATGCTCATGGCGCTCGGTTTTGTGCTCGTCATTGTCGCTGTCTCGACAAGCCGCCGCACACAAAATCCCACGACGGCGGGCCGCCCCGCTACTGCGCCACCGCCCAAGGGGGCGATGGACACAGCCATCAAGTCGATTGACGGCGAAGTGTTTCGACTCTCGGATTACAAGGGCAAGATCGTCGTGCTCGATTTGTGGGCGACGTGGTGCGGCCCGTGTCGGATGGAGATTCCACACCTCGTTCAGATCAGCGAAGAGTATGCAGGGCGCGGCGTTGAAGTGATTGGATTGAGCGTCGAAGACCCGGTTGCTGACGAGATGGATGTGCGAAATTTCGCGCGCGAGTACAAGATCAATTACAAGCTTGGGTGGGCCGAAGACGAATGGTTTATGACGATGACGCGCGGCAACGGCTCAATCCCGCAGACGTTTGTTTTCGACCGTGAAGGCGCAATCCTTTTGCACGCGCCCGGTTATTCATCCCGCCTCCCGCAAATGATCCGTCAAGCCATCGAGAAAGCCGGAGCATAAAGAAACGCGGAACGATAGACGATGAACGATGAATGAAAGCCAAGCTGTTTTCATTCATCGTTCATCATTCTGCGTTCCGCGTTTAGTTAGCCTTCCTTTTCCTGTTCTTCGGCCAGCTCGCGCTCGCCCTCTTCGACGAGACGACGGCCCTCTTCTTCAAGCTCTTTGTCCTGTAGGCCATGCGCGACCGATTCGCGCGCACGTCCCTCGATTCTTTTCATCTCGGCTTCGACGCGAGCTTCGACCTCGTCGATCTCTGCGGGCTCGCCCGATTCTTCCTGTGTGACAATCTTATCCTTGTCTATTTCCATCGCTTCGATACCTCGACTGTTCTTTAATGTACGGATCGGCTTTGGCGGTAATCCTCGCACCCTTCGCATCGTCCGGTCAAATCCGTTGCCAGCCACCGCAGCGCTGTCTTATACTCCGCGCTACGGCATCAAGGCGACTCTCCCGAGTAGCACGCGCCCCCGCGCAAAACGTCTTGAGGCTCAACAGAAATATAATTCAGAGGTTCCCCCGAAATGGCGCAAGAGATCAGTCGTTTATTGCTCAACGGCCACGAGACAATCGTGCGCAACTGGGCCGAGAAAGTTACCTCCGATAGACGCGTCCGCTCCGACGAAGGGCTCACCTACCTTCAACTCATCGACCACATCCCTGATATCGTCGAGGAACTCCGTGAAGCGCTCGCCGCAGGTGACCGGCCAGAGCGTACGATGCTCAAAGAGGGGTGCAAGCACGGACGCGTGCGTTGGCATCAGGGGTTTGAGCTGAAAGAGGTTGTGCGCGAGTTGACTCTGTTGCGGATGACGGTCGTTGAATTTCTTGATGCTTATCGCGGGGCGATTCCCGCCAAAACACCGGATCAACTCGTCCAGTCTTACAACCGAATTGCGGGCTTCATGGACGAGGAGATTTACAAGACGGTCGAGGCTTACCTTGAAGCTCACCGCGATTCGGCCTCAGCAAAAGAGATCGGAAACTAAAAAAGCAGGCCAAGACTAGCGGAAAAAAGCCGTGCCGCGTGAGCTAGCGTAGCTCACGCGGCACGGCTTTTTTCTTTATCACTACTTCTGACAGATTTTTTTTGGTGTGGGGCTTGACTCTGTAGTCGGCTACAGGGTTTATAATTGTCGCATGTTGAAAAGAGCGATCAACTCAAACTTATCCAAAGAGGCGCGGCATCTGCGCATCGGCGAGGTGGCGAGCGAATCGGGCCTGAGCGTCGAGACGCTTCGATTTTATGAGCGGCGCGGATTGCTCGGTCGCCCGCACCGGACGGCGGCAAATTATCGCGTCTATCAGGAATCGGTGCTTGAGAGGCTCGACTTTATCAAGCGCGCGCAGACGGTCGGATTTTCTCTCGACGAGATACAGGAAATCATCAAAGAGAGCGAGAACGGGCGACTTCCGTGTCAGCATGTGCGCGAGCTGGCACGCGCAAAGCTTGCAGAACTGGATGCGCGACTCACCGAGCTGCGAAGGCATCGAACCGATCTGGCGCGTCTGCTCGACGAATGGGACGAGCGCGGCGAAAGAGAAGGCAATTTCTGCGGCCTCATCGAACACAGCTCGCTCAAGAAAAGCGTCGAGGCGGGCGCACACCTGCAACGCAGCGCGAGAAAGGGGAAGCGGAGATGAATACGTCTCTTGAGCAGGAAAGCTTGGTCGAATCAAAGGCGACAACGAGCGTCAACGTCGATGCGCGCGAAACTCAGAATGAGTCGAGAGTCGATCTGCCGATTACGGGGATGACGTGTGCGGCCTGCGCGCAGCGCATCGAGCGTCGTCTGACAAAGACCGGAGGCGTGCATGATGCTGTCGTTAATTTCGCCACCGCGCGCGCAACCGTCCGATACGACCCGACGCACACTGGGCCGCGCGAGCTTGTCAACAGAATCGAAGAGATCGGATACGGCGCGCGTCTTGTTCATGAAGGCGAAACTCCGTCTGAAGCCGCGCAGGCAGAAGAAGCGGCGCACGCTTCTGAGCGACGCGATTTGAAACGACGCTTCCTCGTCGCGGCATCGCTTTCAATTCCGTTGCTCGTCATCTCAATGTCGCACGGTGCGATTCCTCTGTTCAATAGTTGGTGGGCAAACTATCTACAGCTTGCGCTCGCTCTGCCCGTCGTCTTCTATAGCGGCTGGCCTTTTTTTCGCGGTGCGTGGGCCGCGCTCAGGCATCGCTCCGCAGATATGAACACGCTTGTCGCAACGGGCACGGGCGCGGCTTTTATCTATTCGCTTGTGGCGACGCTTGCGCCGCGAATCGTGATGAAGACACCGGCGGGCGCAGCCGGAACGATGACGGACGGCGTGCATGCGACGAGTCATGCCGCGCAAGCGTTGGCCCCGGTCTATTTCGAGGCGGCGGCGGTCATCATCGCGCTGATTCTGCTCGGTCGGCTGCTCGAAGCGCGTGCGCGCGGGCGTGCTTCCGAAGCGATCAAAAAACTTTTGGGGATGCAGGCGCGCACCGCCCGCGTCGTGCATGCTGACGGGATGACGACGGACGTGCCCGTCGAAGAGGTCGTTCCGGGCGACGTGATTTTGGTTCGACCGGGCGAGAAGATTCCGGCTGACGGCGTGATCGTTGAAGGCGCGTCGGCGGTTGATGAGTCGATGTTGACGGGCGAGAGCGTGCCGGTCGAAAAGAATGTGGGTGGCGGCGTGGTCGGCGCGACGATCAATCGTTCGGGAAGTTTTCAGTTTCGCGCCACGCGCGTGGGGCGGGATACGGTCTTGCAACAGATCGTACGTATGGTCGAAGAGGCGCAGGGCAGCCGCGCGCCCATCGCAAAATTGGCCGACCGCGTGAGCGCAGTCTTTACGCCCGTCGTTATCATCATCGCCATCGTTACTTTTGTCGTCTGGTTTATCGCCGCACCCGTTGACGCAAGGCTTGCCACAGCGCTCGTCAATTTTGTATCTGTGCTTATCATCGCGTGCCCTTGCGCTTTAGGGCTTGCCACGCCGACGGCTGTGATGGTTGGAACAGGACGCGGCGCGCAACTCGGCATCCTCATCAAGGGCGGCGAAGCGCTCGAAGCCGCACACAAGATTCAGACCATCGTGCTTGATAAGACGGGGACGATCACTTCGGGCGAGCCGGGAGTCACGGACGTTTTCTTGAACGAAGGCGTGACGGAAGACGATCTGTTGCGCGTGGCGGCTTCGGCGGAGAGCGCAAGCGAGCATCCGCTTGGCACGGCCATCGTCAAATATGCTGCGGCGCGCGGAGTCGCGCTCTCAACGGTCGAGAAATTCAACTCGCTTGCGGGTCACGGGATCGAAGCGCAAGTCGAAGGCCGAAGCGTGCTGATCGGCAACGAAAAGTTGATGAATGATAAAAGCGTTGCTCTCGGCAACTTGAAAGAGCAGGCAGAAAAGCTCGCCTCGGAAGGCAAAACTCCGATCTTCGTCGCTATTGAAGGCGAGGCGGCGGGCGTGGTCGGCGTGGCTGACCAGTTGAGACCGGATTCAACGGAGTCAATCGCCGCGTTGAAACGGATGAACCTGGAAGTCGTGATGCTGACGGGCGACAACCGGAGGACGGCTGAAACTGTCGCGCGCGCAGCAGGCGTGACGCGCGTGCTTGCCGAAGGCAGCCCGATCCAAGGTGGCCACGCTGACAAACTCGTTTTGCGACTGGCCGTTGTCCAGTTGCTCCACACTCGACCGCCAAACCAGCCCCCGCGCCGGGTCGTCGGGCGAGCCCGGCTCGCCCCGGATGCCGAGTGCGGCGCGGACGTTTGCACCCACCGGCTTGCGGTTCCGGCCGAACAGAATCACCGTCGGCGTTCCGTGGCCGGGGATGTAGGACCCGG
>CBDUCU010000133.1:0-8937 GCA_965365725.1 uncultured bacterium
AGCGAACGTAAGCCACAAAACGATTGCGGGCGCGGAGAGCGTGCGACGCAGGTTGTCGAAGATTTTCCAGCGCCCGATGAGAGGCAAGCTGTTTCGGAGGCGGCGGCTGTGTGCGTCGGGCACGCGCGGGAAAAGCCAGCGGGCAATCTGCCAGTCGCCGCGCGCCCAGCGATGTTGCCGCTTGGCGTAAACGTCGTAACGCGCCGGATAATCGTCGAGCAGTTCTATGTCTGAGACGAGCGCAGCGCGCGCATAGAGCGACTCAAAAAGATCATGGCTGAGCAGACGATTTTCAGGCACGCGCCCGTCAAGCGCCATCTCAAACGAGTCTATGTCATACAAACCCTTGCCCGTGTAGATGCCTTCGCCGAAGAGGTCTTGATAAACGTCGGAGGCTGCGGTCGTGTAAGGATCAACCCCCGTGTGGCCCGAAAAGACGCTCGCAAAACGCGAGAGCACGGCGCTTTCAAGACTGACGCTGACGCGCGGTTGAAAGATCGAATAGCCGCGCGTAACGCGTCCGCTCGCACGGTCAAAGACGGGGCGGTTGAGCGGGTGCAGGGCAACGCCGATCAGACGACGCGCCGCATCGCGCGGAAGCTGCGTGTCCGAGTCGAGAGTGATGACGTAGCGAAACGTCGAGAGCAGTTCGGCGTTTGCCGTCGTGACGCTGAAGGTCGTATCGCGCGCGCCGCGAAGCAGACGGTTGAATTCGTGCAGCTTCCCGCGCTTGCGCTCCCAACCCATCCATTTCGCTTCCCGCTCGTTCCACAAACGACGGCGATGAAACAGATGAAAGCGCGCCGTTTCTTCTCCGGCGTGACGTGCGTTTAAGCGATCAATGCCTTCGAGCGCGCGTTCGATGAGAGTTCTGTCTTCGGGTTTTTCCTCCGCGTCCGCGTCCGGGAAGTCCGTCAACAGAGCGAAAAAGATTTCGTCGTCACGGTTGGCGAGATAATGGACTTCGAGTTTTGCAAGCAGCTCGTCCGTCGTCTCTTCGTCGGAAATAATCGTCGGGACGACGACAAACGTGCGCCCTGCGCGCGGCACGCCCTTTGACGTATCGACCTTTGGCAAGAGTCGCGGCGAAAACAGATGCGTCACATCGAAGTTGACGACCGAGACGGCCAGATCGCTCGCCGGCAAAATTGAAAGAATGGCAAAGGCGATGATGAGCGACCAGCTTGCGCCCGAGTAGCGCGCATAGAAGACGATCAGCGAGACGACAAGCGCGGTGATGAAAAGGAGAAGTCCGAGATAGGCGGGCGTAGGGCGCAGAAGGCTCGCGCGCAAGACCCTTTCTCGCACGCGCAAGGGGTAGCCAAAGGCGCGTTCCAGCTCACGCAGACCATCATGGATGAGATAGTAGCCGACGTGCGAGCGCGCCTCGTCATCGGGCGCGCGCTCTTTGTTTTGCGCGGCCAGCTCGACGGCGGCGCGCGCCACTTCTAATTCCGAGGCGCGCGTGCGTTTGCTGATGCGCTCGACGACGTGTCGATAACGGTCGCGCGTTGCAAAATCCATCGAGCGATAAATGCCCGCCGGGTCTTCTGCCAGCAAGGGATCGACGAGGCTTACTTCCTCGAAGAAGTCGCGCCAGTCGAGAGTCGAGAGCAGGCGCATGCTCGTGATGATGTTGCCGACCGTGACCTGCGCGGCGGCCTGTCGCTGATGTTCGAGCATGACGATCTGCTCGACGCTCAAAGCGTGTCGCGCAAGTCTTCGCTCGATCCATTCAAAGACGGGCGTAACGGCCGGGTCTTGCTCACGCAGGCGCTGCGTCAACTGGACGACGAAGGCGCGGCCCAGCGTCTCGCGTCTTCCCAATCGCTCTGCGACAAGCGGCACCAAAGCCTCGGGCTGACGCTCGGCCATCTCCAACAATTTGTCTGCCAGCGCGTCGGCCTCTTCGCGTTCGGCGCGCGTCGAGATGATGCGCGAAGCAAGACGGCGCAAATTTTCGACGAGCGCAAGCCGGAGGTGAATCGCAACGGCCCACAGCTCGCCTATCGAGAGCGGCGCGACGCGTTGATAAGCGCGCGTAAATCGCTTGACTGTTTCTGAATCGAGACGGCTGTCGGTGTGTTCGACGAGCGCGAGCGCGACACCGTAGATGCGCGGATAGCCTGCGAGCGGCCCCTTTTCAAGTTTTGGCAGTTCGTAGTAGTAGCCGCGCGGAAGGTCTTCGCGGATTTCGCGCAACTGTTCTTCGACGATGTGAAAATTGTCGATCAGCCATTCGGAGGCGGGCGTAATCGGTCGATTTTGTCTGACTGATTCGGTGAGGATGCGATAAGTTTCGACCAGACGGCGACCGTTTTCTTCGACTCTCGGCAACAGACGTTTGCCGCGACGCGGCCCTGCCGACGTGCGATGCTCGGCGGCCAGAGTCTCGGCATACTGTTCGAGACGCTCGGTGCTAAACAGCTCGCCGCGAATCGGCTCAAGCTCTTTGGTCGCACCGGCGCGACCTCTCCCAAACAAACTTTTTAGGAAGTTCGCCATCCTCGCTCACTAACCTCTGCAACGTGAAGATATGAGCTTAGGATACCATGAGGGGAGACTTGTTGTACGTTTGCGGACGGTGCGACTTGTCTGTTGCCAGTTGCGAGTTGTCAGTTGTTCTTGTTATGCAGCTTGAGTCTTTCAACGTCTGTGGCAAATTGCCTGAGCGATAACAACTGACAACTCGCAACTTTTATCTCTGAGGATTGAACGGCTTGCCGTAGAGTTCATGATAGGCCCAGCCAAGAACGCGTGCTTCTGCCGTGCAGAGCGTTTCGAGCCAGCAGCAGGTGAGATACACGTCGCGTTCGCGCCGTGCAGGAATCTTTTCCGATTCTTCGATGACCGAACGATTTTCGTCGGGTCGAAGACCGTATGCTTCCGAGATCGATTCATTCGTCTTCGTCGCATCTTCGAGCGCGCCCAATAGCTCGACTATCCAGCCGTGAAGTTTCTGTTCGGTGTCGTGCGCGCGCAGGGCTTCCATGATGCCGATGGCGAGACGGTCTTCCGCGCTCCCGAAGGCGAAAGAGTTCGGCTCGTCGCGCAACGTCTCCTGCTGTTTCCATTGAAAGAGCGACTCGACGATCGGAAAGCGCACGACCGCGACGCGCTCGTCATAATTGAGAAACCACCCGATCAGCGCGGCAAGCGATGCGGGCTCGATGCGTCCTTCGCCGTCGCGCACGAGACGCGGCGGAAGGTGCACGCCGTTTTGTTTATCGTCTTTTGCTTCCGGCATCGCTTATGCGCTCGCCTCGCTCGCCATCTCTTCGACTCCGCCGCCTTCTTTCATTCTCTTCAGATACTTTCCGAAAAATCCATTCCAGGGCGGGATAACGATTGAGACTGCTCCCGTCGCTTGCGCCTGGCATGAAAGACGTATGAGCGGGTGCTTTTCATCCGTGTCGATGTATCCCATCTCCGGCATCTTGCGTCGCTCGCGCGCGGCTACTTCTGTCAACTTCTCCGCGCCGCCGAGCACGCCGACCCAACACGTCCCGCAAGCAGCCGAGCGACACTGCACAGGGATCGGCCCTTCATCAATCGTGCAGCGCGCATCAACCTCATGCCAGGGCCGCTTGTCGGTCGCCGCGCCCGATGCGATCTCCTGCATGTCGATGACCTTAAATCGACGGTCCTGGTGCTTCTCGTCCCAGACGACCGTCCAACGCTTATCAGCCGTCCGAAGCAAACCGAACAACCCTTGCGCGTCGTCGCGCGCGCGCTCCTGCAAAATCTGCTGTGGAGTTTTTCTAAGAGCTTTATTGTCGAGATTGATTTCGCCCTTTGCTGCTTTGAATAAAGCGAGGCCAACCTGTTGAAGCGTCATGAAAGCAACAGCCGTGATGCCGACGACGTGCGACTCTTCGACTTTGAGCTTTGAGGCGATGCGCGCCGCCGTCTCGCGTATCTGGCTTGTGAGAATAAGATTCGCGGGCGCAGTTCCGGCTTCGACCGTCTCGGCAACGGCGCGTTTGACTTCCGGCCAATAGCGATGGCCGTAGAGAAACGCGTGCGACGTGTCGATCTGGTCTTTGAGATACCACTTGCCCTGCATCAGTAATTCGGCGGCGAGACGTTCGGGGTCGTCCGATTGTTGTAAGGCGCGCAGGAGCGCAAGCGGGTAGAACGCAAACCAGATTTGTACGGCGTTGCGATCAACTTCGTGTATGTGCGGCAGTAAATCCGCAACAACGCGGCCCCACGCTTCTTCATCGTGCCCGTCGAGAAAAGATTCAAATGGAGTCAAGACTTCTGTGCTCATAAATCCTCTGCGTGAAATTGGCGTTAGTATTGAACCGGAGAGTTTAGCGATTCTGTTTGGAAGTCACAAACGTGCGCAGGACAAAGCAGAGGCGAAGGCGACTGCTTAAACCAAAACCGGTCGTCTCCGTCCCACTTCAAGTTTTCTCACTTCAAATTTTTCATCCAGATTACTTTGCGCTTCTCCCCGCCGCGAGCGTTTCACTGACCCATGCCTGCAGCGCCTGCAAAAATTCTTCGCTCACTTCGGTGTATTTTTCTGCTGCGACGCTTTTATCGAGCGGCGATGGCGCAAACAGGTGCGAGAGATTCGGAAAGAGTCGAAGCCTGACTTGTTTATTGCCCGCCGACGCAGCCGCGCTCGCCAGTTCAATCGCATGATGCGGCAGAACGTTTTCGTCGCGCTCGCCGTTGAGAATGAGCAAGGGTGCGCGCACGCGCCTTACATTGCCGAGCAGGTCGGTTGCCGCGTGCTCGCGAAACCATGAGAGCTTGTCCGTTTCAGCTCCCGCCGGTTTTCGCTTCGCCTCGTCGAACATCTCCGAGATGCGACGGACAACCGCAGGCATCTTTTCTTTGTCGGACGGGTCAACCTGCCCGCGCAGCGCCATCATATAAAGCGCCTGCTCCGTGACGACCCAGTCGAGCGGGCGAGCAATCCCTGCGAGCGATGCGACGGCGGCCACGCGCGCATCTTCTGCCGCGATGACGACGGCTGTGATTGCGCCTTCGCTATGGCCGATGAGCGCAACGCGCTTCGGGTCTATCTCTTTTCGCGTCAGCAGAAACTCGAAGGCGGCGCGCGTGTCGTTGACCAGATCACGATAAGAGGTGGGCTTCGAAGGCATCGAGCTTGCCCCCGTGCCTCTATCGTCTGCGCGCAACACGGCGATGCCGTTTGCCGATAGTTTTTCCGCAATCTTGCGGTAGATATTCCCAAGCCCTGTGCCGTCTCTGTCCTGCGCGCCTGAGCCGCTGATAAGAACGGCGGCAGGCCAAGGCGCTGCTCCCGTCTTCGGGATGGTCAAAGTGCCCGCAAGCTTCTGCTCGCCATTTTGAAAAACAACATCCTCGCTCGTAAACGGATCGTTGGGCGAACCCATCGGCTTCGCATCAGCCGGTGGAAAGATTCGGGCCGCGAGATCTTCCGAGCCTTTACGCACGGCGCGAAGGCTCTGCGCAGGAAGACTAATGACGAGCGGCGTGCGCGCCGCATCCGTCCACACGTCAAATGTCAGACCGAGACTTGTCGCGATGCGATACTGCTCGGTCAAAACCTTCTGACCCTTGACATCAAAGGCAGGTGCGCCGGTGCGCTCGACCGTTATTTGAAACTCAAGGGCTTGTGCCGGAAGCAACGCATTAAACTTCTGCGCGCCGCCGCGTGCCGCCGTGTATTGCATGAGCAGAAACGCCAGATGATGCCAAACGCCGTTCTCAAAGACGGCATCGACTCTGGTCTTTAACTCACGCTGAGCTTGCCCCTCGATCTTTAAGATTGCGCCCTGCGACGTAAAATCGACGCTTAGCGCGCGTGCGCCGTTTACATCCAACGTGAAACTCGCGGGTCTGTTGTCGGCACTGACGACGGTTGCGGCCTTCAGACGCGTACTCGCAAAAGTCGCCTCCGCATCGGTTCGGCGCAAGCCGTCTGCGCCGACCGTCACGTTGTAATTTTCAGTCCCCAACGTTTGCACGCCGACGGTTGTTGTGTAAGAGCCGCCCTGCGTCTGTTGCGCGCGTGCCTGCGGGATGCAGGTCGTGGCAAACAACAAAGAGGCGAGCGCAACGAGCGCGTAGAAAAGATTTTTCATAAAGCCTCCGATTCTTTTAGCTCACACATTTAGAAGTCGCGTCGCGCCAGGATGCGCAGCGATACGAGAAACATCACAACCGACGCCGCCAGATACACCGCAAGCCCCATCCATGCTGGCACGCCCTGCTTGAAATACTGCTCGCCGCTCATCACTGTGAAAATGCTGCGATCGGCGAGCCACTTGCTAAAGAGCGATGCAAGACTCAAACCGAATGCGACGGCGAGACCCACAATGACCGGCTTCAACTGTTCGGTGAAGATGGTCGAGAGCAGGAGCGAGAGGCAATAGAAGGCGAGCCCCGCCGCAAACGCCATCAGCGAGAAGGCGAGCGCGGTCGTCAAGCCGTAACTCTCTCCGACCACAGGCGACAAAAGCGGAATCAAAAGCGACGGCGCAACGGCCAGCACCAGAAGCTCCAGCGCCCCGACCGCAGCCCGCACGCCGAGCAGGCGCGCGCGCGAGACGGGCAGCGAAAGCGTCCACAGAGCAGACCCGCGCGAGCTTTCCGTCACCACGCCGCCCACGCCGATCAGCACGGCAAAGAATATCCAGACCTGCAAAAAATTCTTGCCGAACCACTGCGACCAGATATAGCCCTTGTAGGTTGTTGACAGCGCCAGTCCTTCTCTGGCGAGTTCTCGAAACGGTTCGGGGACGGTTGAGATATCGACCTGCAAGCTCCTCAACGCAGGATATACAAGTACCGTCATCAAGCTCAACGTCGCGCCTATCAAGAGCGCGACAACAAAACGCCAGCGCGTCTCCAGCCATGCTTTGTACCAGAGCATTTCAGTCTCCTTTGGGAAGATAGGAAACAGAAGTCGGAAGTCAGAAGCTACAACTTTCGTGCGTAGTCTTTATTCTGTCTGCTGATTTCTATCTCCGGTCTTCCTCACATTTTCGAGAAAGATTTCTTTGAGGCCGACGCGTTGCACCTCGGTCGAGACGGCGTGCCAACGCGTGCGCGCGTCATCGACGATGCGCTCGGCATCTCCGTTGACGACGAGAGAAAGCCAGCGCCCCTCGCCGCGCGCGCTGATAATGTTGGGCGCGTCAAAGCTCTTTGCATCGGGTGCAATACTGTCTTCAAAGACAAAGTTGATGCGGCGATAGGAGTCCTTCAAGTCGTCGAGCGCGCCTTCAACCGCGACGCTTCCGCGCTCAAGGATGGCGACGCGGTCGGCCACCTGCTCAACTTCGGCAATCTGGTGCGAAGAAAAAAAGATCGTCATCTCTTCAGAGGCCGCAAGCCCTGTCAGAGCCGCGAGCACTTCTTCGATCATCGACGGGTCTAAGCCTTCGGTCGGCTCATCCAAAATGAGCAGCTCCGCGCCGCGCGCCAGCGCAAGCAGAAGCGCAAGCTTCGTCCGCATGCCCTTTGAGAGCGCGCGCACCTTTCTATCCAAAGGCAGCTCAAACAGACGCAGATATTTCTCTTCGAGGTCTTTGCGCCACGCCGGAAAGAAGGGGCGCGCGAAAGCTATCATCTGCCCGACCGTCATGTAATCGTAAAGACCTTTGTCTTCGCTGACGTAACCCGTCCGCCGGCGAATCTCGACGCTTTGATCCTGCGCGCCGGTCAACCGTCCAAGCACGCGCGCGCTTCCGCCGTCTGCGTGCGTCATGCCGAGCAGAATCTTGATGGTCGTCGTCTTGCCTGCGCCGTTGCGACCCAGGAACCCGTAGATCGAGCCGCGCGCGACGCGCAGATTCAAATTAACGACCGCTGGCGATGCGCCGTAACTTTTCCGCAGCGCTTCGGCTTCAATCACATATTCATTCAACACGGACGCGCACCTCACTTTCTCTTTGCCTGCGCAAGCTCTTTTGCTGCTTCGCGCAAACGTCTTACCTCGGCCTCAAAAAGCCTGCGCATCTCGTCTTCTGTCAGCCCCATTGCGTCGAGCTTTGAGACGGCCGTCTTAATAATCGGTTGGGCTTTTCGCATCTGCGCCCCTGCGTCCTGTCTTTCGCGGCGGGCCGTGACGAACGCGCCCGCCCCTTGTCGCAGCTCGATGATCCCCTCGTGCTCAAGCTCTCGATAAACGCGCGCTACGGTGTTCGGGTTGATGACGAGGTCTTCGGCCACCTTACGGATGGGCGGCAGCTGATCTCCTGCTTTGAGCGCGCCCGTCTCGACGAAATGCTTGACCTGCTCGATGAGCTGGACATAGACGGGCACGGCTGATGATGAATTTGGCTTGAAGAACATTTTCAAAATTGTACTATTGAACTAGTACAGTGACACTATGCGCTGTCACGAAATTTTTGTCAACGGTTTTTTTAATGAAAGATTATGAGTAAGGAGAGTTGCAGTCAGCTGTCTGACGCTGCAGAAAACTATCCGGGCGGCCAGGACAACGCGCGCCCGCCGATGACGTGTGCGTGAAGGTGAAAGACAGATTGGCCTGCGCCTGCGCCCGTGTTGATGACGGTGCGAAAACCCGTCTCGCTCAAGCCCTCTTTTTGTGCGACAAGAGCCGCGCTATGCAGGACGCGTCCGAGCGTCGCGTCATCGATTGAAGACGCATCGTTTAACGATTCGACGTGCGTGCGCGGGATGACTAGGACATGAACCGGCGCTTGCGGGTTGAGGTCGCGAAAGGCAAGGGTGTGCTCGTCGCTGTAAACGATCTCCGATGGAATCGTGCCTTCGATGATTTTGCAGAAGATGCAATTTTGTGCGGACATAAAATCTCTTCTCTACAGTTTATGCTCCTATCGTCTCGATTGACGGAAGCGGCGCAGTAACGGAATCTCTTATGCGCTCGATGTCGGCCCCGACCGAGCGCAGCTTGGCTTCGATCTTTTCGTAGCCTCGGTCGATGTGATAGACGCGGTCGATGAT
>CBDUCU010000134.1:0-8852 GCA_965365725.1 uncultured bacterium
GCTGAGTTTGTGTGAAGAGTGGCGAACGTTAAGTGGCCCGTTTCAGCAATACGCAGCGCCGACTCAATCGTTTCGAGATCGCGCATTTCGCCGATGAGCACCACGTCCGGGTCCTGGCGAAGCGCCGTGCGCAGAGCTTCGGCGAAGCCCTTCGTATCAGAGCCGACCTCGCGTTGATTGACGATGCATGACTTGTGCGAGTGTAGAAACTCAATTGGGTCTTCGATGGTCACGATATGCTCGTGCCGCTCGCGGTTGATCTTATCGAGCATGGCGGCAAGCGTCGTCGATTTACCCGACCCCGTCGGGCCGGTGACGAGAATAAGGCCGCGCGGCTTTTCGCAAAGCTGCGAGACGACGGGCGGAAGGCCGAGCGTCTCAAAGGATTTTATCTCGTATGGAATCGCGCGAAAGACCGCTCCGACCGCGCCGCGCTGGTTGAAAAGATTAGCGCGGAAACGCGAAAGACCTCGCACGCCGAAAGAGAAGTCCAGCTCAAGAGCCTCTTCAAAGCGATGCTTTTGCGCATCTGTCAGAACCGAATAGGCAAGCGCTTTCGTGTCGGAAGAGGTGAGCTGGCGAAAGCCTTCGAGCGGGCGCAGGTGTCCATCGACGCGCACCTGCGGCGAGGTGTTGGTCGTCAGGTGAAGATCGGAGCCGCCCATCTCAATCAATTTTTTTAAGAGGTCGGAGAGAGAAAGCGGTTCCAGTGACGTTTCGGTGGTGCTCATGATGTGTCGGTCGTCTCCCTATATGTTTCGGAGAAGGATGCAGCGATGCGCGGCTAAATACGGTGCCTGAGGATTAACGTTGAGTGTTACCGGCCATTGCGCCTGTTTTTGCACCGCTTCGGAGCGTGGCGAGAAGCTGTTCGGAATTAGCGGCCATCGGCGCGGACAAATCGACGGGCGCGTTTGTCGAAAGCGTGTAGAGGCGGCCTTCGACTTCGGTGAAATAGAACGTCAAAGACTCGCGTGCCACGCCGCCCTGTCCAGTCTGTGCCGACACGATATAGACGCGGCGACCTTCAATCTCACGCTCCATATCGTTTGTGACCCAACCGCCTTCGGCAATCATGCGGTCGATAATGGCGCGGCGCAGGATGGGCAGCGCAACGCCTCCGATCAGTTTCGTGCGCGGCGTGATGACATCGTGCGCGGCAGACGCGCCGGCGAGCTGAAAGGGGGCGAGCGTTGCGGTCGCGGCCGTCCGGCCGTCGCTTCCCATCACGGCGAATTTCAAATGACCCTGGCCGTTTGCTCCTGTCAGTCGCCAATCCTGCGGCAGCGCAAAGTCGAATGGATTGCTGCGCGGGCCTTGAGCTTCAACGGCCGTCTTTGTTTTGCGGAAGGCAGGGTTCGCGCGCGTTGAGCGCGCAATCTCTAAGTCTGTCGTAGAGCTGTTGCGAGCAGCGAAAGTCGGCTCAGCGCCGAATTTGTTGGCAAGCCGCTCGGCGCGCAGAAACTGTTCGCGCTGGCGACGACGCTCGGCTGCTCGCTCCTGACGCTCGCGCTTCTGCCGTCGATAATTGCGCCACCATGCTTGCGAATGACGACAATGACGATGATTGCCGCGCCGATGCGCAGCAGAGACGGCGCGACGAGAAAGACGCGCAAGCGCCTCTTCAACGGGCAGGCCAAAAGAGGTCATCGAGAGGACGAGGGCCGAGAGTGTCAGCGTACGCAATGTCTTCATCTTGTTATGCCACCGTTTCCCGCACGACCTCTTCGAGGGTCGTCACGCCGTTTCTAATCTTTTGCAGACCGGACTCGCGCAGGGTAATCATGCCGTCGTCGATGGCGCGCTTTCGCAGCTCAAGCGCCGACGCGCCGATGAGAATCAACTCGCGCACTTCGTCCGTCACTTCCATTACTTCGTAGAGGCCGATGCGCCCCTTGTAGCCAGTGTTGTTGCAGGTCTTGCAGCCTGCACCCTTATAAGTCTTCAACTCTTTGGCCTCGGCAGTAGAGAACCCGACTTCGACCAAAGCCTCGATGGGGACGTGATGCTCCGCCTTGCAGTCGGCGCAGATGCGCCGGATGAGTCGCTGCGCCTGAATGAGGTTGACTGAAGTGGCAACGAGGAAAGGCTCGATGCCCATGTTCATCAGACGCGAGATTGTGGAAGGCGCGTCGTTTGTATGGAGGGTTGAAAGAACAAGGTGGCCTGTCAGCGCAGCCTTGATGGCGATCTCGGCTGTCTCGAAGTCGCGGATTTCGCCAACAAGGACGATGTTTGGGTCTTGGCGCAAAAACGAACGAAGCGCGGCAGCAAAATTCAAGCCGATCTGCTCTTTCATCTGCACCTGATTGATACCGGCGAGGTTGAATTCAACCGGGTCTTCCGCCGTCATGATGTTCGTCTCGACGGTGTTGAGCGATTGAAGCGCAGAGTAGAGAGTATTGGTTTTGCCCGAACCAGTCGGGCCTGTGACGAGCACCATGCCGTAAGGCTTTGAGATGTTGCGCTGGAATTTGACGAGCGATTCCGGTTCGAAACCGAGCCTCGTCATGTCGAGCATCAGCTTTTCTTTGTCGAGGATACGAAGCACGACCTTCTCGCCGAAGAGAGTCGGCAAGGTAGAGACGCGAAAGTCCAGCTCGCGCGAGCGGCCCTGCAGCTTGAGCTTGATCTTGATGCGACCGTCCTGCGGCAGACGCTTCTCGGAAATGTCGAGCTTCGACATGATCTTGATGCGCGAGACGAGCGCGTCCCGGAGGCGCATCGGCGGATGCATCACGTCGTAGAGCACGCCGTCAATGCGGAAGCGTATGCGAAGGTCTTTTTCGTAAGGCTCGATGTGGATGTCGGAGGCTCCGCGCTGGAGTGCATCGACCAGAAGAACATTGACGAGTCGGACGACGGGCGCGTCCTCGCTCATCCGCGTCAGATTCGACAGATCAATCTCGTCGTTGTCCTCGACGACCTCGACCCCTTCAGCCGCATCCGATTCATCTAAGTCGAGTTGATCAAGCGTGAGCGAATCTGCAGGGAGTGCGAAGTGACCATTGCCGTTGCCGTTGCCATTCCCGTTTGAGTGATAAGCCTCTTCGACTGCGCCGGCCAGCTCAATCTCTCGCGTCTGATCGTAATAGCTCCCAATCGCTCCCTGCACGCTCGCCTCTGAAACGACGACAGGCTCGATATTAAGGCCCGTCATAAACTTGATGTCGTCCATGGCGAAGACATTGGTCGGATCGACCATCGCCAGCGTGAGCGTAGCACCGACGCGCGAGAGCGGGAGCACGGAATATTTTTCAGCCACCTCGCGCGGAATCAGACGCAGCACCGAATCGTCAATGTCGAAGAGTTCGAGATTGACCGAGGGGACACCGTACTGTCTGGAGAGGACGGCCGTAATCATGTCGTCGGAGACAAGTCCCAACTTGACGAGGTTGAAGCCGAGCCGACCGCCGTTAGCTCTCTGATAATCGAGGGCTTCGCGCAGTTGTTGCGGTGTCAGGAGGTTTTCGCGAACGAGTATTTCGCCTAATTTGGCCGACATTGCTGGAGAAGGTCCACGGGTTTGAGAACTTCAGACGGGGCGGGCGACTCTGCTGCGGGGATAACACGAAAACGTCTTGGATTGACCGCACGAGCCGTTTGACTAAGGGCAACGATGACAAACATCGTTGCAAAATGCATGTTACTGACTATTCAAACGGCTGTCAAGTTGAATATTTACTGCCATTTTTCCGCAATTTTATAGGCTGTTCGGTGTCAAAGTGTTTAACCGATACGCTTCTCCATCTATATTTGCGCCTACTCGATAGACACCTCGCCCGTCTTCTCGCGATCATCTTGAATCGGGAAATGTGGCCCTGAACCATCTGCGGCCTACCTTGTCTTTGTCTGCCAGCAATTTGTCCCGCTAAGCCTCAAGGTTTTCTCAACCGCTCGCAAGTTACTGAAAAATCAGTAACTTCCAGCCAGCAATAGCATTGGCCGCATTGCTCCCTCAATCTCAAGTTTTTCTCAAAGCATCTGCTTTAGATTGTAGTCAACCTGATAAGCACGGAGAACGAGGCTTGGCAGGGTGAGAAAATGGATGAAATCTGAGCTGTCCAAACACTGGAAAGATCGGTAATGGCAAGAGAGTTTGCTGGCTGGCAACCGTTGTCGGGACGGCGGTCGGTCGGCAAGCAAGGCGCGGGGATGCGCCTGTCGGCAGCGAGAGGCGCATCTCCTGTGCCGGTTAGTCGCAGAGGTTTGGAGCACACACGGAAATTGACTTCGTAGTAGATACGCGCTGTTGCAGGAGTTCAAAATACGAAACGGAGATCGACAATGAAAACCGTTAATGCATTCGTCGCCACATTGATTTTGTCGCTCGCCCTCGGTCTAGGCGCGCGGGCTGCAACCTTAAGTCCCACTCTGTCGCAGCAACTTGCTGCGGGACTGCCTGACGCGGCACAAGTAGGCACAGTTATTGTTGCATTTGATACGGCGAACGGTTTGCAGCCAACTCATCTTGAAGTCTTGCGCGGCATCGGCATCTTCAGAGGCCGGACGCTCCCGCGTCTCGGCATGGTTGCCATCAATGCAACGGCCGGGCAGGTGCGCGCACTTGCCGCGCGTCCCGGCGTGCGCTCTATCTGGTCAAACGATCAACTCGAATATCATCTCAATCAGGCGCGCGTGCTTGCGGGTGTTGACCGGCTTCGCACCGACGCAAACCTGACGCGGCTCAATGGCGGGCTGCCCGTTTCAGGAGCGGGCGACTTTTCAGTTGTAATCAACGATTCGGGCGTTGATGCAACGCACAGTGATCTCAAGTTCGGCCCAAAGGTCATACAGAATGTGCAGGTCATCACTGACTCGACGACGGATTCAGACCTCGACGGCGCTGCGGGCGGCAATGCAGAGTTCACATCCTTGCAGGTTGTCGAGAACGTACCAAACACAGATCAAACGGTCGGTCACGGCACACACTGCGCAGGAATTGTCGGCGGCACGGGCGAGCGCTCGGGCACGCGTTATGCGGGCGTTGCTCCGGGCGCAAAGCTGATCGGTTCGGGCTTGGGCGCGGGCGTGCTTGTACTCGGCGCTCTGGGCACATACGAGTGGGCGCTCTCAAATCAGTTTCTCTACAACATCCGCGTCATCTCGAATTCGTTCGGTAGTCGCGGTGACTTTAACCCCGACGATCCGATCCACATTGCCACGCGCAAGGCTTATGACAACAACATCGTCGTTGTCTTCTCGGCCTCGAACTCCGGGCCGGGTAAAGATTCCCTGAACCGCTATGGCAAAGCTCCTTGGGTCATCGCCGTAGCCAATGGGACAAAAGAAGGCGGACTCGACATTTCAAGTTCACGCGGGCTGCCGCGCGAGGAGCGGCTTGCGGACAATGATCCGATGAATGATTTTGTCGCCCCGACCATCACCGCGCCGGGCACGGGACGCGAGTTCACAACGAGCGCCGCAAAATTTACGACCGACCTCGTCGCCACGCGCTCGACCTCGAATCTCTTCGCTAACGGTGCTGATGCCGATACGGAAATCCCTGCGGCATATCTTCCTTTCTACACGCAGATTTCCGGTACTTCGATGGCCTGCCCGTTTATCTCCGGCACGGTCGCCCTGATGCTCGACGCAGACCCGACGCTTTCACCCGATGAAGTCAAGAGTATCTTGCGCGAGACGGCTACGCGCATCCCGAATCGAGATGAGTGGGAAGTCGGGGCGGGTTTTGTCAACGTCTACGCCGCCGTCGATAAAGTCTTCAACCGCTCGAAGAATTACGGAACGTTCCGCGAGCCTCAGTTTAATGCGCAGATTGAACACGATGACTCGGTCGAGAACTTTACAATCGAATACAGCCAGGCCAATTCTCTGACCGGTACAACTGCAAATCCAGGCAACTCCGTCCACTTCACAGTTGAAGAGGGAACTGACGTGCTCGATGTATTCGCGCGCATCCCGCTTCCGCCGCCTGCGGGCAGCGACGACGGCTCGACCGCCAACACGATGAGCATACGCTTGACTGACCCAGACGGCGTGCGATTCTCTTCGCCGACGGCGCTTCCTCTTTTTAACGCGGCCAATCGTCAAGTCATCGTCAAAAAACCGAAGGCCGGATTATGGCTTCTCGAGGCGCGTGCCTATAACACATATGCTGCGCAGCCGACGACCGTCACGGGCGAGATCAAACAGCGCAAATTCGTTCTCGGCGCGGTTGCCGACATACAAGGCCACGCGCTTCAATCTTCTATCGAAGAGACGCTCTCGACAAGAAAGATGGATGTTTTCCCCGACCGGATGTTTAGACCCGATACGGATGTAACGCGCGAGGATTTTGCGCGCACGCTCGCGCTGATTACACCGCTTCGACAGCGACTCTCTGACGCTCCGCGCTTTACCGACGTATCGCCGCAGTTTGCGGCAATCGCCGAAGCCGTCACCTTCAACGGCGCGACTTTGCGAGATTGGGATTTCGCTCCGGCAGGGCTTTTGAGCGCTTCGGGTTCGACCTTTAATCCGTCTGGCGCAATCAATCGGCTCGACCTTGCGGTCGCTTTCGTCCGCGCGCTCGGACTCGATCAACAGGCCCGCGAGCGTGCCGGTACACCTGTGACGAGCGGGGGGCAGGTTATTGCTGACAACGCACAGATTCCGCCTGCGCTTCGCGGCTACGTTCAACTCGCCATCGACAAAGGATTGCTGGAGATTTATCCGGCAGAGGTGCGCGAGATTGCACCCGGACAGTACAGGGCCATGCCCGGGCCGCGCGTCGAGCCTTTGCGCAATGTGACGCGCGCGCAACTGGCTGCGAAAGCGCTCGCTTTCGACAAACTCTATATCAACTATGCAAACCTGATCGACAAGTGCGCGCCGTGCGAATACTGAGGCGGCACAAGAGCAAAACTTAGAAGGCCGCGAACATTTATTGAGATGATTGCGGTTTTGTATCTATCGGACATGAGAAAACGCTTGCGCGTTTGATGCGGACGGGACTTTTCGGTTTCTCGCCGTCGAGTTCGGCGTTGTTGAGCGCGTCGACGATCTCCATTCCGGCGCGGACGCGTCCAAAGGCGGCAAACTTGCCGTCGAGATGTGAGGCAGCAGAGACGAGAATAAAGAAGTGTGTGGTTGCGGTGTTGGCTGCTTCGCCGCGCGCCATCGAGACAACGCCGCGCTCATGTTTGATGAGATTCGGCTCATCCGGGAGTGTTCGCTTCATGCGCGCGACAAGTTCGTGCGTCAAAGTCTCGCGCGTCGAGAGGTTGCCGCCCTGCACGACGAAGCCTTTGACGATGCGGCTGAAGGTCGTCGTATCGAGTGCGCCCGTAGCGGCGAGATTGAGAAAGCTGCGGACTGATTCAGGCGCAGACTCTGCGAACAACTCGATCTCGATTGCGCCGGCCTCAGTTTCAAGCCGCACGCATTGGCCGGCTATCTTCTCAATGCTTGCTCCGTCAAACGGCTCGGCCTTTGGAAGTTCGTCGGCTGGCCGCACATTTGCTTTCTTCGGCGCGGGCGCATCCTTTGAAGTTGTTTGCTGCGCGCAAAGCGCGTCTGTGAAAGACGCGATGCATGTTAGCAGCGCAAAAAGTCGGAAGGTGTAGCGCATCCTTTCACACTCCGTAAGTATCGTTTACCTGTTAAATCGAGGCCACAGCAAAGCTGCCCGCCCGACGGCGCTCTCGCAAACATGATTATTTAAAAAGGCGACCTGTCCACTCAGGTCGCCTTTTTTGATGCATGTTGAAAAAGCTTGGCCGCGTTATGGTCTGCGACGACGGCCACCCGTTGACTCTGACTTCGGCGCAGTCTTCGGAGCCATCGACTCTTCAAGAGCGGCAACGGCGGCGACGGCGTCAGCCTTTCGCGCATCCGTGTCAGGCGCTTTTGCAGCAAAGTCCTTGAGGATGTCGCGCGCTTCTTTAGCGTTTTTACCTCCCGGGTCAGCGGCAAGCGCAATGCCGAGCCAGTACATCGCGTCGATGTTGGAAGGATTCGATGCAAGCATCTTGCGCGAAGCAACGATTGATTCATCAACCCTGCCGCTCAGGAAGAGTGCCTGGCCCAGACTCGCCTCTGCTTTGGCCTTCTTGGGAGGGTCGATCTCGGCGTTAATATATTCTTCGATTGCCGTCACCGCCTGTTCGGGGGGGACGCCTGAGTTGGTCATTAGCGCAAGGCGATAGCTCTCATAACGAGAGACGAGATAGTTGAGTATCTCATTTGATAGCTGATTCGCCGCAGCCCCCGGCGTAGCGGCGGCTTTGCTCTGGTCTTGCCGGAAAAACTTTACTGCCTTGTCAGAACTCTCAGCCGCCTGTATGAGTTCGGCGCGCGCTGAATCAATGCCGGCCTTGTCTTTTGCTTTGACGGCGACGTTGTATTTGTCAACCGCCGACATGCGAAGCGCAATCGACTTGTTGAGATGAAGAACGGCCTCTTCCGGGTCGGCGGCGATGCCCTCGTTGTAGGACGTAACGGCATCCGCATAACGCTTCTCGGCATAAGCCTGATTGCCAGCCTCAAATGTCCGCTTGACGATGGCGTTTCTCTCTTCGATCTTGGCATTCGTCGCTTTGATCCGCTCCACCTCGGCGGCGGCAGCCTCGCGCGCGGCCTTGTCTGAAGCCGATTCTTTAGGCGCGGCTCCCGCACTCGCAGGCGGGGCTGCGCCGCCCGCTCCCTTGATCTGCTCAAGCGTCAGGCGCGCGCCGTCGCCCGGGTCAAGTTCAAAGTTGATCGTCTGTTGTTGCGAGAAGCGTACGCCTGTAAAGAACTGCGGGCGCGCGCCGGCGGCGCTGGCGGTCAACGTGTACGTGCCGGTCAGAGGGATACCGGCGTGTGAATATTCGCCCTTCTTGTTGGTCTTGACTTGGAACTGTTGCTTT
>CBDUCU010000135.1:0-8817 GCA_965365725.1 uncultured bacterium
CCGCCACGCGCGCGAGATGCTCAAGACTGCCTGAGCCTTCAGGATTACATCAATTTACAGATAGACCAGAGTGGATAAGGTAAACGTGTATATGCGGACGCATTTTGCGCTGCCAGCCATATTCCTTATAGCGTTTGTGTGCGGCTCGCTGCTGCGGCCAAACAGCGCGACGGCCCAGACCGAGAAGGCGCAGGAAGGGAAAGCTTTCGATGATTACACGGGCGAGTTTACGCGTGAAGCTGTTGCGCCGGACGAGCCTCTGAGCCTTTGGTATCGTCGCCCCGCGCGGCAATGGGTCGAGGCTCTGGCGGTCGGCAACGGGCGGCTCGGCGCGATGGTCTTTGGCGGCATCAACCGCGAGCGTTTGCAGCTCAACGAGGATACGCTCTGGGCCGGCGGCCCTTACGATCCGAATAACCCGGAAGCGTTGAAAGCGCTGCCGGAAGCGCGTCGCCTAATCTTCGCCGGCAAATACCGTGAGGCTCACCGGCTCATCGGCGAAAAGATGATGGCACGTCCGCTCAAGCAGATGCCGTATCAAACGGTCGGCGACCTTCTTCTCACTTTCCCCCAGGTTTCGAGAGTTGCAAACTACCGTCGAGATTTAAACCTCGACGCCGCGATTACACGCGTAACGTTTGAGACGAACGGCGCGCGCTTGACGCGCGAGGTTTTCGCCAGCGCGGTCGATCAGGCAATTGTTGTGCGGCTGACCGCAGACAGGCCCGGTCAAATCTCATTTACCGCCGCGATGCGAACGCCGCAGAAAGCGACCGTCAGTGTGGAAGACGGGCGCACTCTCGTCATGCGCGGGTCGAACGGCGAAGCCTACGGGATAGCCGGGGCGCTTAAATTTCAAGCGCGCGTGCGGGTGATGACGGCGGGCGGAAAGAGCATCGAGACGGGAGAGACTATTTCAGTCAAAGGGGCCGATTCAGCGACGCTTATCATCAGCATCGCGACGAGCTATCGAAGCTTCAAAGATGTCAGCGGCGACCCGGAAATTATCACGAAGAATCAGATTGCCGCTGCGAGCCGGAAATCCTACGACGCTCTGCGCCGCGACCACATCGCCGAACATCAGCGTTTGTTCCGTCGCGTTAAGTTAGAGCTGGGGAAGACTCGCGCCACCGAGCTTCCGACCGACGAGCGCATCAGAAAATTTGCAAAGGCGGACGACGCGCAGCTCGCTGCACTTTACTTCCAGTTCGGTCGATACCTTCTGATCAGCAGCTCAAGGCCCGGCACACAACCGGCCAACCTGCAAGGCATCTGGAACGAGGAGATGTCACCGCCCTGGGAGAGCAAGTACACCATCAACATCAACACCGAGATGAACTACTGGCCTGCCGAGCCGACCAACCTCTCGGAGCTGACCGAACCGCTTGTCCGAATGGTTTCGGAGCTGAGCGAGACGGGCGCGCGCACGGCGAAAATTCACTGGGGCGCGCGTGGCTGGGTCGTTCATCACAACACCGATTTATGGCGCGCGTCTGCGCCCATCGACGGGCCGACGTGGGGGTTCTGGCCGACCGGCGGGGCGTGGCTCTGCCTTCATCTGTGGGAGCACTACGAGTACACGGGCGATCTGAAATTTCTCGCGCGCGTCTATCCGGCGATGCGCGGCGCATCACAATTTTTTCTCGACACGCTCGTCGTCGAGCCGAAGCGCGGGTGGTTGGTTACAGCGCCGTCGCTCTCGCCCGAAAACAAACATCTCGACGGCGGCATCAGCATCGTCGCAGGCCCTTCGATGGACGCGCAGATTATCCGCGACCTGTTTGCAAACACGGGGCGCGCCGCCGAACTCCTCCGTCTTGACAAGCCTTTCCGCGCGCGGCTTGCGGCGGCGCGCGCGCGTCTCGCTCCACATCAGATCGGCAGCGCCGGACAATTGCAGGAATGGCTTGACGATTGGGACATGCGCGTACCTAATCCGCATCATCGCCATGTCTCGCATCTCTATGCGCTCTATCCGAGCGCGCAGATCACGCCGCGCGGCACGCCGCGTTTGGCCTCGGCTGCGCGCCGTTCTCTCGAAATACGTGGTGATGAAGCGACGGGGTGGGGGCTGGGGTGGCGGCTCAATCTCTGGGCGCGGCTGCTCGACGCTGAGCGCGCATACAAGATTCTGACAATGTTGCTTTCGCCGGAGCGCACCTATCCGAACATGTTTGACGCGCACCCGCCTTTTCAGATTGATGGAAATTTGGGTGGAACGGCTGGTATCGCCGAGATGATTCTGCAAAGCCACGCGGGAGAGATCGAGCTGCTGCCCGCTTTGCCAGAGGCGTGGCCCGTTGGAAGCGTCCGTGGATTGCGCGCGCGCGGCGGCTTCGAGATTGACATCGAATGGAGGAATGGCAGACTTACAACCGCGCGTGTGCGCTCGCTGCTTGGTAAACACTTTCGCCTGCGCTACAAGGAGCGGACGCGTTCATTCAGAATAAAGAAGGGCGAAACGCTCGTCTGGGATGGACGCTAAAAGATAAGACGTTTGCCGTATGACGAGTGCAGGTCGAGACAAGCGACGGCTCTTGCTCGGACGCGGTTAAGCGACATCAGGCACAAGCGGCGAGACTTATGTGTATAAGTCTCGCCGCTTGTGCTGTCGTTTATGGATTGAAGATTAGCCGACTTCTATCGCGTCGGCTTGTGTCGTCGGGTCAAGCAGAGAGGCCGACGTGACCTTGTCGCCGCCATCGGTTTTGATCAGCCGCACGCCCTGCGCGCCTCGGCCCGTTTTGCGAATCTCGCTCGCCTCGATGCGGATGAGCTTGCCGTGCTGCGTGATAATCATCAGCTCGGAATCGTCCTCGACGGGGAAGACCGCGACCACTTTGCCGGTCTTGTCTGTCGTCTTCATGTTGATGACACCTTTGCCGCCGCGCGATTGCAGACGATAGATCGAGATCGGAGTCTGTTTGCCGTAACCACACTCGGAGACGGAGAGCATCCGTTCGTTATCATCGGCTGAGACGGGGCAGACCGAAACGACAAAGTCGTCTTTTCTAAGGTCGATGCCGCGCACGCCGCGCGCCGCGCGCCCCATCGAACGCACGTCAGCCTCGTCAAAGCGGATCGCTAAGCCGTTGTGCGTAGCGATGAAGATGCGCTTTGTGCCGTCGGTCAAAATCACGTCGTATAGCTCGTCGCCTTCGTCCACGTTGACGGCGTTGATGCCGTTTGAGCGGATGTTCTGGAAGTCTGCAAGCGATGTCTTCTTGATCACGCCCTTGCGCGTGACCATCAGAACGTAGCGGCCTTCGGAGAACTCGCGGACGGGAATCACGCCAGCAACTTTACGCGACGAAGGAATGTTGATGAGATTGACGATGGCCTTGCCGCGCGCCGAAGGCAGAGCTTCGGGTATCTCATGCACCTTCAATTTGAAGACCTGACCGTCGTCGGTAAAGATCATCAGGTATGAATGGGTCGAAGCGATAAACAGGTGCTCGACAAAGTCGTCGTTTTTACCCGTGCCAGCTCCGAAACGGCCTTTGCCGCCGCGCCCCTGCCGTTGATAGGTCGAGACGGCTGTGCGTTTGACATAACCCGAATTCGTAACAGTAATCGCCACGTCTTCATCGGCGATCATGTCCTCGACCGTGAGCTCTACGCCCTCGTCAACAATCTGCGTGCGACGCGCGTCGGCAAAGGTCTTGCGAACCTCTTCAAGCTCGCCGACGATGACGCGCCTCAGAGACGCTTCGTTGGCAAGAATGTCTTCGAGTTCGGCGATCAGCTTGATGAGCTGCTCGTATTCGTCGATGATCTTCTGCCGTTCGAGCGCGGAGAGCCGACGCAGTTGCAGGTCGAGGATGGCCTGCGCCTGCTGCTCGGAAAATTCCAGACGCTTGATGACCTTCTGCAACTTCTGGATAAAGCCCGCGAGAGTCAAATCCGAAGGCGTGCCCTTCCATTGTTTGACTTCCGTCATCGTCGCCATGTTGCCGACGAGCCAGCCGCGCGCTTCATCGACGCTGCGCGCGTTGCGTATTAACGGGATAATGTAATCGAGCGCGTCGATGGCCTTGCTCAAGCCTTCGAGGATGTGTGCGCGCGCTCGCGCTTTGCGCAGCTCATACTCTGTTCGGCGGCGCACGACCTCTCGCCGAAACTCGACGAAGTGTTCAAGCATCTGCTTGAGGTTGAGCACGCGCGGCTGCCCCTGCACGATGGCAAGGTTGATTACGCCGAAAGAGGACTGCATCGGCGTGAGCTTGTAGAGCTTGTTGAGGACGATCTGCGGAACGGCGTCGCGCTTGAGTTCTACGACGACGCGCATTCCGTCGCGCGAAGACTCGTCGCGCAGGTCCGAGATGCCCTCGATCTTCTTTTCGTTGACGAGTTCGGCGATGCGCTCGATCAGGCGCGCCTTGTTCACCTGATAGGGAATCTCCGTGATGATGATCGCGTCGCGCTCGGTCTGTCCGCGCCCGATGCGGTCGATGCCGGCGCGCGCACGCATCTGGACGATGCCGCGTCCCGTCAGATAAGCCTGCTTGATGCCTTCACGACCATAGATAAACCCGCCCGTCGGAAAATCCGGGCCGGGAACTATTTTCATCAGTTCCTCGATCTTGATAGCAGGTTTTTTGACAAGCGCGATGGTTGCGTCGACCACTTCGCCGAGATTGTGCGGCGGAATGTTGGTCGCCATACCGACGGCGATACCGCCCGAACCATTTAAGAGCAGCGTCGGCACGCGGGTCGGCAAAACTGTCGGCTCGCTCAAAGACTCGTCATAGTTTGGCTGAAAGCTGACCGTCTCTTTTTCGATGTCGGCGAGGACTTCGGTCGTGAGCCGCGCCATGCGCGCCTCTGTGTATCTCATTGCGGCTGCTGCGTCGCCGTCAATCGAGCCGAAGTTGCCCTGACCGTCAACGAGCGGGTAACGCATGGAGAAGTCCTGCGCCATGCGAACGATAGTTTCATAGACGGCTGAGTCACCATGCGGATGATACTTGCCGATAGTGTCGCCGACGATGCGCGCAGATTTTTTATAAGCTTTGTTATGAGTGTTGCCCAGTTCGTGCATCGCCCACAGGACGCGGCGGTGAACGGGCTTGAAGCCGTCGCGCACGTCCGGCAGCGCGCGACCAATAATGACGCTCATTGCATAATCGAGATAGGAGCGTCGCATCTCTTCTTCAATGTTGATGTAGTTGTGTTCTGCTGTTTCCATCAATCTACCTTTCCGGTACAATTCCGGCGCTCGCCGGGCTCCGCGAAAATGGACGGTGCGGGCGTTTGCGACAACCCGCCGCCGGACGAGCTTAAGCGCCGTGTTTGAGACTTAAAATAAACGCTTTTTGAAGGTACATTTCGGGGCTTCGGAAGAGCTGACGAAAGTACGAGATATTGTAGTCCGAAACCGGGCATTTGGCAAACGTAAAAACAGCAGCAAAGCCCTGTAAAATCAACGTTTTCAGGGCACAGAAAGACCCCGCAAAATGAACTTTGCCCCGACCCAATATATTGCGCCCTAAACCGGTCGTTTCCGAGGCTTTCGAGAGCGATGGAAGAGGAAAGCAAATCACGTCGTTTGCGCGAGCGCCTGCGGCTCTCAATGCCCGTTCGGGTCGAGTGCCGCGAGACGACCGAATTTCGTTGGACGGAGATGTCGCGTCTGATTGACGTAACGCCGTTCGGCGCGCGCTTTCTGCTCGTGCACCTTACGGAAGTGGGCCGTCTTATTCACTTGACGCTGCCGATGCCGCGACAGTTGCGCTGCTTCGATCACGTCGAGCCGCAATACAGAGTGTGGGCCGTTGTGCGCAACGTCGTGCGGCATCAGCCAAAGAGCGAAAGGCCGAGCGAGCGCAACGCACAGACGCGCTTCGAGGTGGGCGTGGCATTTGTCGGCAAGCGACCGCCCGCCAGCTATGAGCAAGACCCTTCGACCCGCTACGACATCAAAAAACTGACGACGAGCGATTGCGCTTACGAGCTGGCCGAGCGCGAGACTGTGGTGCAGGAAGGTACGCGACCGATGCGCGCCGTAGAAACGCGTCTGTCGATGCCGCTCGATGTTCTCATCGAAGTCTTTGACGAAGCGGGCGCTCCGCTCCTGCGCGAGCAGACCGTGACTGAAAACATCAGCCGACGCGGAGCCTGCATCTGGACAACGCTTGAGGTTGAGCGTGGTCGCTTTGTCCGGCTGACGAGTCTGGCCCAGAGGCTCTCGCTTATGGCCGCCGTTCGCGCGCGTCGCACGGGCGCGGACGGCATCAAACGTCTCCACCTGGAATTCATCGACCGCGAATGGCCGTTGGAAGGATTAGAGTAGTGATGAGTGATGAGTAGAGCGATTTATTCTTATTCATCGCTATTGAATCAATGAGCGAAGAGAAGAAAAAGATAAGACGGCGCGTGGTCGTGCCGCGTGAGTTGTTGCTGGTCGAGGTCGAGCGGCATTGCCGTGACGCTTTGTGCCGGGCGCGCAGCGCCGTTGCGCTGACAAAGGATGAGGCGCGCGCTTATACGAGTTTTACCTGTGAGCGTTGTGAGCGCACGTGGCCGGACGCTTTGACCGAGCGTGACGTGCCGGAATGGTGGGAAGAGCTGCAGATCAGGTCGTTGGAAGGGCGACAGGCGCTTCGGACGCGCGACAGTGAGACGACGACCGAGGGGCCAATCGAGCGGATGAGCGACGCTTGGAGATTGGAAGCGCACCACGCTGGCGACAAAGATGCAAACGGCGAGGAGGACGCGTCGTGACCGGCAGCGCCGATGCGACGGCGCGCGCGCGTGCGCGAGAGGAGCACGGCGAAGCGCGGCACGAGCCTACGCCATTGCCCGAATGGTTTCTGGCGGCGTTGCACAGGCCGACTCATGCACTCAGCCGTGCTCTGTGGCGGATACGTCTGCGCGGAGTTGAAAACATTCCGCCGTCTGAGCGCGGCGGTCTGATCATTGCCTCGAATCATCAGACCTATATCGATCCGTTCTGGGTCAGCATCCCCGTCATGCGTCCGATTCGTTATCTTGCCTGGAGCGAGCCGTTTAAGAACCCTGTGCTAGGCAAGCTGATGGATTGGCTCGGGGCGTGGCCGCTACAGATTGATAAAAGCGATTTGCGAGCTTACCGGCGTTCCGTGCATTGGCTCAGACGAGGCGGCGCGCTCGTCATCTTCCCCGAAGGCGGACGCGCCGAAAGCGATGGGCGGATGGAGAAATTCAAACCGGGCGCGGTGCGTCTCGCGCTCGAAGCCGGCGTGTCGGTGCTGCCCGTCACGATTCGCGGCGGCAACCATGTCTGGCCGCGCGGGCAAAAGTGGCCGCGCACGGGACGGGTCGAAATCGTCTATCATCCTTTGCAAAAACTCACAGCGCTGCCCGGCGAGGACACGCGCCAATGCGCGCGCCGCATTAGCGAAGAACTCGAAGCCCGAATCAAATCTGCGCTCTAATATCAGATTGCAAAATTACGTGAGGTTTAGAGGTTGTGCCCGCCGTTTTAAGCTTCAATATAACTTGAGACGGCGGGCACAAGCGCGCTTCTAAACGAAGCTTATTTTGTTTCGCAATTCGGTATTAGGTCTTTTCTCATACACGCAACAAAAATTCTCTCTACTCGGGCGGATAAGGCGGCGCTTGTTGTCGTCGTCTGCGCCTGCGTTCTTCCTCCATCCGTCGTTGCTCGATCATGCGCGCCCTTCTCTGTTCGATGAGCATGCGACGAATTCGGCGCGGCAGCCGCCGCATCTCTTCGCGTTCGGCAGGACTCAATCCGCGCGTCTCCTGAGCATCGAGCGGTTCTGGTGTTTCCGGAGTCTCAGGTTGAGCGACGACGACCGATGGCTCAACGCTTTTTGGCGGACCTTCGCCGACGGGCTTGACCTCGGCGCGTTTGACGACCTTCGGTGAGGACGACTGTTTGTCCGGCGTAGGTGAAACACTGGCGCTCGCATCGAGCGCAGGAGCGGGCGTGGGCTGTGCGTTCTCAATCATCGGTTGCGGCGAAGCTTGCGGCTCAGGCGTTGCCGCCGCCTCTTGCAAAGGCTGTGTTTGATCGGACGATTTGACCTCTTCGCGGCGCGTGTAGGCGTAAAACGCTCCGGCCAATGCAAGAAGGATAAACAGACTTGCCGCAATGCCGATGGCGCGCAAAGCAGAGCCCTGTTGCCTCGTCGCCTGATCGTGCGATGTCCTGATTCTGGTGACGACGGAACCGGCTTTATCCACAGAAGCCGCAGCAGATAAAGGCGCGCCGGATGGAGAATCGCTTGCGGAGTTGAGCAGCGTGGCCGCTTCGTTGCCGTGTGCGAGACCGGTCGGCTTCGGCGCGTCGGCGCGCGTCGCGTTTGCCTGCGGAGGCAAGCTCGTCTGCGCTGCTATTGATTGCGTCGCTTGCTCGTGCGGCAGGCCGGTCACAGTTGTTGCACTCGCAGAGCCGTGAACTGCGCCCCTCTCCGCTTCGATCAGACGAGCAGCCTCGCGCAAACCGGCGCGCATCTCCTCAGCCGACTGATAGCGCGCAACTGCGCTCTGCTGCATCGCTTTAGTGAGCACGGCGGCGACAGAGGGCGTGACCTGCGCGTGAACTGCGGCGGCAGAGGGAAGCGGGTCTGGATGACCGTTGACCATCGCCATCGCGCGCGTCAGTGCGTCGGGCGGGACGGTATTTGTCAGTAGATGATAGAGCGTGGCGGCGAGCGAATAGATGTCGCTGCGCGGGTCTGTGCCCGTGCCCTGCATCTGTTCGAGCGGAGCATAGTTGCGCGAATAGCCAAAGACGCTCCCCGTCGTGCTTGCGCGCGAGAGAGCGGCGGGTGTTCCCTTTGCGAGTCCGAAATCGAGCAGCACAATCTG
>CBDUCU010000136.1:0-8797 GCA_965365725.1 uncultured bacterium
CCCGCCGCGCCGCAACATGCAGGCGCAGAAGCACGCGCTGAAGAAACAAGCGTTCCCTATAGCAAGTCTCTCAAGGGGTTGATGGCCGCCGTCAGCCGCGCCGCCGCGAATGCGCCGGTCGTCGCACAAGCCAATGAATTCGCGTTTGAGCGCCCGGCAAATTCGGTTGAAACAGAGACGACGCAGAGAGTAGAGCTGGCCGACACAGCGCCGCGCGTCGTACACCGTGCGCTCCGTACATCCGCGCCGCCAACGGCGCAGCAACAGATCGAGACAGTTGCACCGCAATCTGAAACGCCGTCTGACGCATCCCCCACGCAAACGCGCGCGCCCGGCATGGCAGCCGAGTTCGAGCGCCTGCGCGCCGAGCTTCGTGAGGTCAAATTTTATCTGGGCGCACTGGCCGCGCGCGGCGAAGAGCAGAACAAAAAGAGCGCGACCGGAAGGCGCACGACGCGCGCCTCAAAAGTTGACATCATCAAGAATTCTCCCTTTTCCGGCGCTTTCGGCGAGCTAACGCGCGCGGGGCTTTCGCAAGAGTTGGCCGAGCGCGTTATTCAGATGGCTACGCAAACAGACGCAAACAGCGACGGCCCGACGACGACGACCACCGCTCGCGAATTGCTCGCCGCCGCGCTTCCCTCTTTTATCGATTTTGGTGAAGACGCGCTCGCCTCTTCACCCGGTTCTCCTGAAGCACCGGCGGCAGTTGCCTTTGTCGGCCCGACCGGTGTCGGCAAGACCACGACGATTGCCAAGCTCGCCGCGCGGATGTCGCTGCGCGAGCGCCGACGTGTCGAGCTCGTCACCTTAGACACATATCGCATCGGCGCGGTCGAACAGTTGAAGGCCTATGCCGAGATTATCGGCGCTGGCTTTAACATCGCACGCACCACGCTCGAACTCGACGCTCTCGTCCGCCGTCTGGCCGGTGAAGCGACGCTTTTAATCGACACCGTGGGGCGCAGCCCGCACGATCTGGCAGACCAGTTGGAGCTGGCCGACTATCTCCGCAGCCGCGCGGAAATCCGCAAGTGTCTGGTCATCCCTGCCACCACGCAGGGCGCGGACGCTTTGGCCGCCGCGCGCAAGTTTGCGCTCTACGGCATCGATTGCCTCACGCTGACGAAGCTTGACGAGACGGCTTTGCCCGGCGCCGTCGTCGCCGTCGCAACCGAGGCCGCGCTTCCGCTTGCATACATTTGTGCGGGCCAGCGCGTGCCCGAAGACATCGAGCATGCCACGCCGCGCTCGTTTGCCGCACGCATCGTTCGCACACAAGCCGCCTTCGCCACCGCCGCATAAAGAGGCGACCAAATGATCGACTTCATCACTTCACGCACAAACATTCAAAAGATGCCGCCTCACGCCATGCGACACGCTTACGACGCAAACGGCGGACGCGCCGCGCACACCGAAGACCGACAGACGCGCGCCGTCGCCGTCACCAGCGGCAAGGGCGGAGTCGGTAAGACCAATATCGCCGTCAACGTCGCGCTCGAACTGGCCTCGCTCGGTCGTCGCGTCTCACTTCTCGACGCAGACCTCGCGCTCGCCAACACGGACGTACTGCTCGGCCTCAACCCGCGTTTTCATCTCGGCCATGTTCTGAGCGGCGCGCGCACTCTTTCCGAAGTTGTCGTCGATGCGGGGCGCGGCGTACGACTTTTGCCGGGCGGAAGCGGTATCGAGGAGCTGGCGAGCCTGACGCGCGATGAACAGTCGCGTCTCATCTCTGAACTGCGCGCGATGGAGCAGGACTCGGATTTCATCATCATCGACACCCCTGCCGGCATCGCCGCAAATGTGACGGGCGTGCTGCGCGCCGCCACCGAAGTCATCATCGTCGTTACGCCCGAACCGACCTCGGTCGTTGACGCTTACGCCACGCTCAAGGTGCTGCATCAGCATTCGCCCGACAAACCCGTCCACGTCGTCGTCAACGGCGCATTAGCCTTGCGCGATGCGGACGAAGTTTTCGGCACGCTCAGCGAAGCCGCATGGCGTTTTCTCGGCCACCGCGTTGAGCTGCTCGGCGTAATCCCGCGCGACACAAGACTTGCAGAGGCCGTGCGCGAAAAGATTCCCGTCGTCGAGTTTGCGCCCGAAACGCCTGCGAGCCGCTCAATTCGTCTTATCGCCAAACATCTCGACCATCAACGCTGCGCGCAAGCGTCGGCGGATGCAGTCGTTAGCTCATTCTGGTGCGCTCTGACACAAGAACACTAAGTCTGATAGCTTGTCGGCCCCGACCGAGTCCCCTTTTAACAATGTCCACGAATCTGGCCTACGCCACGCCACCCAAACAGATGACGCGCACACGCGCTTATTCTCCAGCCGCCGGCATTGACCGCGATGCGCTGATCGAAGCGACGCTTCCGCAGGTGAAATTTATCGCCGACCGTCTCGCCGCCCGACTTCCCCCCTCGGTTGACCGCGACGACCTTTACGGCGCAGGCGTTCTCGGCCTGCTCGACGCAGTTGAAAAATTCGATCCGGCGCGCGGCGTGCTCTTTAAGACCTACGCCGAGATGCGCGTGCGCGGCGCGATGCTCGACAGCCTGCGGATGCTCGATTGGGCGCCGCGCTCGATGCGACGGCGTGCGCGCGAAGTCGAGGCCGCCTTCCAACGCATCCAGCAGGAACGCGGGCGGGCTGCCACCGAAGAGGAGGTCGCCGCCGCGCTCGGCATCTCGGTACATGAGTTTCAGTCTTTGATGAGCGAGCTGCGCGGGCTTTCGATTACGAGTCTCGATGGCGACGAAAACGATGAAAGCGGCCCTTCGCCGCGCATGGTGAGCGATGCTTTGGCGCATACGCCGGCGGCGCTTTTCGAGCGCGTCGAATCGCGCGCAAAGCTCGCCGAAGCGATTGACGCATTGCCCGAGCGCGAGCGTCAGGTCGTCTCGCTCTACTATGTCGAAGAGCTGACGATGCGCGAGATCGGCCTTGTCATCGGCGTGACCGAATCGCGCGTCTCACAGATTCACACGCAGGCCGTCTTGCGCCTGCGCGCTTCGCTTGCGCACCTCAGCGAACAAAGCGCATTCACGTTTTGAAAAATATGAATCGTAAAGCGTGATTGAGCTTCGCTCCGGCTCGAACAACTCTCAAAACACGCGACAACTCAACTCACTATCTACGACGAACTAATTCACGAATGACGATTGAAGAGGTTACTGAGTGCAGGCCAACGAACTATTGACGCGCGAAGAGATGTCGGCGCTGATTGAGCCGCCCTCGACCGATGCGGGCGACAAACGTCAGCGCGTCGTCCCTTACGATTTTCGTCGCCCCGACCGGCTCTCGAAAGAGCAGGTGCGCTCGCTCTATCTGCTCCATGATCTTTTCTCGCACACGCTCTCTTCTTCGCTTCCGATTTTTTTGCGCTCGATCAGCGAAGTTACTTTGATCTCGGTCGAGCAGCAGGCTTACGCCGAATACATCTACGGGCTGCTCGACCCGACCGTCATCTTCACGCTCTCGATGCACCCGCTGCAAGGCGTGTGCGTGTTGGAGATGAACCCGACCGTCGCTTTTCCCGTCATCGACCGGATGCTCGGCGGGCCGGGCCTCCAATTGCGCGAGTCGCGCGCCGTTACCGAGATTGAGCAAAAGATTGTCGAGGGCTTTCTCAAGCTCGTTACAGACGATCTGCGCGAGGCCTGGAAGCCGTTTGTCGATTTAGACCTCCAGGTCGTCGGACGCGAAACGCGCCCGCAATTGCTTCAGGTCGTCCCGCCCAACGAGGTCGTGCTGACCATCGTCTTTCACGTACAGGTGGCCGAATCACGCGGGATGATGAGCCTCTGCATCCCCTGCGTGACGCTTGAGCCGATCATTCAAAAATTCAACCAGTCCTCTTACGCGCGCAGCCGCGATGTGTCGCCCGATCAAACGAGCGCGCTCCTTAAAGGACTCTCGACCGTGAGCTTTCCCGTGTCGGCGGAGCTGACCGGGACGACCGCTTCAATGGACGACCTGCTCTCGCTCGCGCCCGGCGACGTGCTTCGGCTCGACCATCCGGCGGGCCAGCCCGTGACGCTCAAAATCGGCGGAGTAGAAAAATTTGGCGGCGATCTGGTTCGTCAAAACGGACATGTCGCCGTACGTCTGACAGGGTCGACCGGACACGATTAAGAGCGCGCGCGAGACTTACCAGCGCGCAACAAAAGCATCATGACAGACACGCTTGAGAAGAAAATGATTTCGGCCTTTGCCGCCGCGTGGTGCGAGCAGGCGGGCGGGATATTGGGCAACTCGTCAGAGCTTTCGCTGCTCGCGCTGCGGCAGGTTGCGGGCGAACAGATGGCAGGCGCGCTGGCGGTCGCCATGACGTGGTCGTCAGCATTTGCCGCGCCTTGCACCGGCGTGCTGCCCGGCGTTTTGATCGCGCTTTTCAAAAGCGAAGAGGCCGACGAAATCGACCGTCTCGTAAATCGTCCCACCGACGGCTCGCTCAAGCCCGGCGCACGCGCGCTCGTCAACACGGTCTTAAGCGCAACCTCGGCCAGACTCGCGGCTGAAGGCTCTGCTGCAATTAGTTTCGGCGACGCATCGTACATCGATCTTTCGTCCGACGAATCGCGTCTTGGGGCAATCGTCGGTCAGTCCGCACACGTCGGAACGTTTGCGCTCACCATCGGCGAGGAGACCTCGCAATCGCTCTTGCTTTACGCGCCGCAGGGCGCGCTTCAATCCAACACAAACGCAAGCGCCAACGTGCACACGCCCGCGCCGCCGCCCGCACCTCCGTCGATGCAAACGCAGACTTCAACGGCCCAGCCGCCCGCACAGCCGCAAGCCCCCACCCGACGCGGACAACCACGCGCCGAAGCGCCGAAGAACATCGAACGCCTGCTCGGGGTCGAGCTTGACGTGATCGTTCGCTTCGGCGTGACGAGCGTGCCCCTGCGCGACGTTGTGCGAATGGGCGTGGGCACGATCATCGAACTCGACCGCACGGTTGAAGAGCCGGTCGAACTGCTCGTCAACGGTCGCCTGCTCGGACGCGGCGAGGTTGTCTTAGTCGATGGTTATTACGGCGTTCGCATCACCGAGATCGGCGCGCCCAGCGACCGCCCGCTTTCGCTCACGTAACCTGCACAGATATTCACACGGAGACCTTCTGATGTTGCTCACTTTGACAATCGCTTCCGCCGCGCTTATCGCAGCCTCAGTATTTGCGATAGTCCGCGCGGTGCAGAAATTCAAACAACTCTTAGGCCGGCTCGCGTCCGCCGAAAACGATCTGCTTGAACTGAGCCGCGACCTCGATTCGGCGACCGTGCGTGCCAACGATCAGGCGCGCCGCATCGCATGGCTGGAGACGCGCGTGCGCCCTGCTCGCACGATTGTCTCTGCTGCGCCGTCAAACATTATTGAGAGCGCGCCCGCTCAACCCTCAAAACCAAACATCACCGAGCGCCGTCACCGCGTTCTGACGCTTGTTCGACGCGGGCAAACTGCCGGAGCAATTGCCTCGACGCTCAACATGACGGTCGGCGAAGTCGAACTGATCATCGGTCTGAGCCGCGCCGCCTGAAAGATTTTTAAGCGATGAACAACGGACTCTACACGGCCTTTCTCGGCATGCGCGCGCGCCAGCGTTCGCTCGACGTGATCGCCTCAAACATCGCCAACGCTTCGACCACAGGTTTCAAAGCCGACCTGCTCTTCTATAACTCTTTCGAGAATGAACAGAGCGAGGCGCAAAGCGCGGCGGCGAACGGCAACCTGCAAACGGGCAAAGAAGGCGTACTCGCCGGAAGTACGACAAACTTCGCGGCAGGCGCGATTCGCCAGACCGCCCGCCCGCTCGACCTTGCGCTCGACGGCGACGGCCTCATCGTCGTCCAAACCGCAACGGGCACGCGCTACACCCGCGCAGGCTCGCTCAACGTCAACTCCGCAGGTCAACTCGTCACACAACGCGGCGATCTGGTCGTCGGCGAAAACGGCCCCATCACTCTCGCGTTGCAGGGCGAAATCTCGGTCGGCGAAGACGGCACAATCTCGACCGCAGGCCGCACCATCGACCGCCTTAAGATCGTCCGCTTCGACGACCCGCGCACGGCGCTTGCAAAAGAGGGCGACTCGCTCTTTATCGCAACCGGCGCAGCGCAGCCGAAAGAAGCCGCTTCGACGCGCGTCATTCAAGGCGCGCTCGAAGGCTCAAACGTCAACACCGTCTCCGAGATGGTGGCGATGATGCAAAACAGCCGCGAGTTCGACTCGCTGCAACGCTCCGTCACGATGATGCGCGAGATTGGTCGCCGCGTAACGGGCGAGATTGGGAAGATTTGAAGAACATTCGTCCGTTGTCAGTTGTTCGTCGCCTGTGTGGTGCTGACAACTGACAACGGACTAAGGAGTAATGATGAGTAGAGCCTTATTCACGGCTGCGACCGGCATGCAGGTGCAGCAGCAACAACTCGACAACATCGCAAACAATCTGGCGAACGCTTCGACCGTAGGCTTTAAGCGCGTGCGTCTTGAGTTTCAGGACATGCTTTATCAGAACCTGCGCACGCCCGGAGCGGCATCGAATGCTTCGACCGCACAGCCCGTCGGTCTTCAAATCGGACTGGGCGCACGCGCCGTCTCGTCCGAGCGCGTCTTTTTGCAGGGCGATTTTCAACAGACGCAGAACCCGCTCGACATGGTGGTCGAGGGCAACGGTTTTTTTCAGGTGCGACAGGCAAGCGGTGAATTGGCCTACACGCGCGCAGGCTCTTTTCATCTGGACGCGCAGGGACAGATGGTGACGGCCACGGGCGAGCCGCTTGAGCCTGCCATCACGATTCCGCGCGAAGCGACTTCGATCTCGATCGGCGCTGATGGAACCGTCAGCGTCACGATGCCCGGTCAAGCCAACGCACAGAACGTCGGACAGATTCAACTTGCATCGTTTGCCAACCCGGCGGGGCTTGATTCAATCGGTCGAAACCTCTTCAAAGAGACCGCCGCGTCGGGTCAGCCTGCCGCAGGCTCGCCCGATTCAAACGGCTTGGGCCGCATCAATCAAGGCTTTATCGAAGGCTCAAACGTCAACGTCGTCGAAGAGTTGGTCAACATGATCTCTGCGCAACGCGTCTATGAGACCAATTCCAAGGTCATCACGGCTGCCGACCGCATGCTCGGCACGATCAATCAAGCGGTGTCGTGAAAGGCAAAAGTAAAAAGGAAAAAGGCAAAAACGGAAAGGCTGCGTTGCTGGGTTTACTCGTCTTTCTGCTTGTGTCTGCTGAAGTTTTTGCGCAATCGAAGCCGACGGCGCATGTCAGCGTGCGCGCCGAAGCTATCGCCGTCGGCGATTCCGTCACGCTCGGAGACGTGGCCGAAGTGAAAGCTTCGACGCAGAGCGTGGCGGAGCGTTTGCGCGCCGTCTCGCTAGGTTTTGCGCCGAAGGTCGGGGCTGTGCGCGAGCTTTCGCGCGAGGCAATCGAGCGCGCGATTGCGGCGGCAGGTTTTTCAGGCGCGCAAGTCGCCATCACGTTTCCTCACGTCGCGCTTGTCAGGCGTGCTTCTCAGACAGTTGATTTAAGTCTCGTCCGTGAAGCGGTTGAGCATGCGGTGCTCACGGAGCTGCGCGTCGCGGGCGCGACAGCGCGTCTGACGCGTCTTGATTTCCCCTCACAGATCGAACTTGCTTCGGGCACGGTCGAAGCGCGCGCCAAACGCCCCGTCGGCGTGCGTAATCTGTTCGAGCCTTTCCCAATCTCAATCGAGCTGCTGGTTGACGGTCGCGTCGCAGTGCGCGCGAGCGCGACAGTGCAGGTTGAAGCCTTCGCGCCTGTGCTTCTGGCGACGCACGACGTGATGGCAGGCGCGCGGCTGCGCGAAGCGGACGCGACGGTTGAGATCAGACGTTTGACACAACATCACGCGCGCTACATTTCGGATTCGGCGCGTCTGCGCGGAGCTTCTACGACGCGCGCCTTTGCGAGCGGCGAGCCGCTTTTGACCGACGGGCTTGCCGCCGCCATCGTCATTAGAACGGGCGACAGGGTTCGCATCAACGGTCTTTCGGGTCAAACTCAAATCTCTGTCGAGGGCGAAGCGCGCGCGGCGGGGCGTGTGGGCGAGCGCATCCTTGTCAAAAACATGGCATCGGGAATTCTGCTTCAGGCCGTCGTCGAAGACGAGGGTCTGGTCAGCGTTCGTTTTTAATGAGCGAGAAATAAAGATGATGAATTCAAAGAAGATAAAAACTGTGGGGACAGTAACTATCTACGGCGCTACAAATTTCGCTGGCAATCAGTTTTTGAAATCGACGCTTAGATTCGTCGGGCTGCTCGGGCTCGCCGGCTTGCTCTGTGTCGCCGCTTTAGCCGGCGACAAAAAGAAAGTCGGGCCAAAGCCTTCAGAAAAAGAGACGCGCGAGCGTGATGATAAAGCGCGAAGGGGTTCTTCAAAGACGGAGTCTAGCGTCGAAGTTCAGATTGAAGATGAAAGGCTCGCTCCACAGCCGCCTGCACCGCGTCCTGCGAACGGCTCGCTCTACACGGATGAAGCTTTCGGCGGCGGACTGTTGACCGATTTCAAGCCGCGACGCGTGGGCGACCTTGTCTTTGTCGACGTCATTGAACAGAGCGCGGGGTCGGTGGCATCAGGAGCGAAAAGAAACCGCGATTCAGGCACGCTCGGCGGATTGATTGGTGCGGCGGGCGCGCTGCCTGCGTCGGGGGCGGGGGCGGCGGCGCTGGAGCCCGTCCCTGCGTCGGGCGGCGCGGCGGCGGTGCCGGCGTCGCTGCGGGGGGCGGCCCCGCTCGAGCGCAGCGAGACGGAGGGCTTC
>CBDUCU010000137.1:0-8788 GCA_965365725.1 uncultured bacterium
ACCCTCTTCGTTGAGCTGTGCGGGACTTGCCTTTCGATCCTTAAGATAGCTGTCGACAAACGACGCAAACTCCTGCTCGCGCCCCGGCTCTTTGAACAGAGCGTCGATCTCGGCTGGGGTGACAATCTCCCCGGTCGATGCGGCTCCCGCCTCGCGCCTCTTCTTGGCGTAAGCTTCGGCGAGGACGAACGAGCGCGACAGCTCCATCTTCAACTTCATATCGGGTCGCGCGGCCAAGCCTGCGGCGCGCGCTTCTTCTGCAAGCGAGAGCATCTCGCGGATGTCTTTTGCAAATGCTTTGCGTTCTGCCGCATCCGTCGCAAGACGCGCACGCACATCATCTGGAAAGTTGAGACCATCGACGAGCAGAGACATGTCCTGCGCGGTCAGTCTTGTTGAAGAGACGGCGGCAGCAGTGGCCGACGCAGCTCGCGTGCTTTTTTTGGCTGGAGACTTCTGCGCCTGAATTATGTTGGGAAGAATTAGTGCGGCAATCAATGCGAGGAAAAACTTCTTTGATGAGATCAAAACTTAGAGCCTTTCTTAATCATGCGTCCGAGCGCTATTTGACTTCCTCGACGAGTTCGAGAAGCACGCCGCCCGCAGTCGAAGGATGAACGAAGGCAACGAGACAACCGCCTGCGCCCGTGCGCGGCGACTCGTCAATCAGACGCGCGCCCGACGATTTCAGACGCGCCAGCGCTGCGCGTATGTCCGAGACGCGCACGGCGATATGATGGATGCCGGGCCCGCGCTTTTCAAGAAACTTGGCGACGGGAGACTGCGGGCCGGTCGGCTCCAAAAGCTCAACGCGCGGCTCGCCCACAGGCAGCATCGCCACTCTCACGCCCTGCTCTTCGACGATTTCCGTGTGCTTTACTTCCAGACCGAGCGCGTCGCGCCAGAACAGAAGCGCGTCGTCGAGTTGAGGGGTTGCAATTCCGATATGGTCGATTTTCATCATGAAGATTTACCGCCAGGTGACTCAGATGCAAATAATCGACAGATTTACTGCCTTTTCTTGATTAAAATGCTTCGTCAAATCATCTATGCGACCCGTTCGAAACACCCGCTTTGATAAGTTCTTCGACGGCTGAATAAGCGTCGCGTTGTTTGTCGGCGACTTCATCGGCGAGCGCTTCGAGTTGCGCGCCCGCTCCGTTTGCTTCGAGCGCGCGTGCGAGCAGACGCTCGCGCAGCAGTTCGAGTATGCGCCAGCGCGCGACTGAGCGACGGCGCGCGCGGCTCTGGTCCGTCGTGCGCTGAAATTCGTTGTAGCTCTCGATGGCCGATGCCAGTTCTTCAAGACCCTTATTTTCTGTCGCGACGGTCTTGACAATAGGCGGCGACCACATATCGGGCCGGTGCGCGAGACTCAACAATGCTTCAAGCTCTTTCTCCGTGCGAAGCACGCCGTCGCGATCGGCTTTGTTGATGACGAACACGTCGCCAATCTCCATGATGCCCGCTTTGATGGCCTGTATGTCGTCGCCCATACCGGGCACAAGCACGACGACCGAAACGTCAGCCGTCTTTACAATCTCGACCTCATCCTGCCCGACACCGACCGTCTCGACGATGATTTTTTGATATCCAGCGGCATCGAGAATCGCGACTGCATCGACCGTCGCACGCGCCAGCCCGCCCAAATTTCCGCGCGTCGCCATCGAGCGGATAAAGACTCCGCGATCAAGCCCCAAAGTCTGCATCCTGATGCGGTCGCCCAAAATCGCGCCGCCCGAAAAAGGGCTCGAAGGATCGACCGCGACGATGCCGACCCGCTCGTTGCGTTTGCGATAGAGAGCTGCAAGCCTGTCAACCAGAGAAGATTTTCCCGCGCCCGGCGAACCCGTGATACCGACGACCAAGCCTTTCCCCGTATGCGGAAAGACAGCCTTCATCAGCTCAAACGACCCCTCCACGCCGTCTTCAACCGTTGAGATGGCGCGCGCTACAGCGCGCGGCTCGCCCCTTAAAATCGGTTCTATGTCGGTTGAGTTCTTCATCTGTAGAGCCTGCAATCTGTAGTTGAGCTTTGCTTCAACTTCAGACGTTAGACCGAGCTGAGAATTTGTTTGGCGATGATAAGTCGCTGAATCTCCGAAGTGCCTTCGCCGATGGTGCAAAGCTTCGAGTCGCGCCAGTATTTTTCGGGTGGATAGTCTTTCGTGTAGCCATAGCCGCCGTGAATCTGGATGGCCTCTTCGCAAACCTTGACGGAAATCTCAGACGCATAAAGTTTTGCCATCGAAGACTCTTTTGTCGTCTTGCGTCCGGCATCCTTCATCGCCGCCGCGCGGTATGTCAAAAGACGCGCCGCTTCGATCTGCGTCGCCATATCTGCAAGCTTGAATTGAATCGCCTGAAACTCCGAGATGGGCTTGCCAAACTGTTGACGCTCTTTTGAATACCGGAGCGCAGATTCGTAAGCGCCCTGCGCGATGCCGAGCGCGAGCGCGGCAATCGAGATGCGCCCGCCGTCGAGAATCTGCATGGCCTGAATAAAGCCCAAGCCTTCCGCGCCGAGACGATTTTCGTCCGATATAAAACAGTCCTCGAAGATAACGCTTGCCGTCTCGGACGCGCGCAGGCCGAGCTTGTCCTCTTTCTTACCCGGCCCGAAACCCTTCATCCCTTTTTCAAAGATGAAGGCCGTGATGCCCTTTGAGCGCATGGCGCGGTCGGTTGAAGCGACGGCGACGCACACGTCGCCCGTGATGGCGTGCGTGATGAAATTCTTCGCGCCGTTGACCACCCAGCCGCCGTCTCTGCGCACCGCCGTTGTGCGCGTGCCCGAAGCGTCAGAGCCTGCACCCGGCTCGGTCAGGCCCCACGCGCCAAGTTTTTCTCCGCTTGCCAGAGGCACAAGATATTTGCGCTTCTGATCTTCGGTGCCGAACATATAGATGTGGTTCGTGCAGAGCGAATTGTGTGCGGCGACAGAGATGCCGACCGAACCGTCGACGCGCGAAAGCTCCTCGATGATGACGGCATATTCCATATAACCCATTCCCGCGCCGCCATACTCTTCCGGAAAAATCACGCCCATAAAGCCCTGTTGGGCGAGCTTTGGAACAAGCTCGACCGGAAAATGTTGCTGCTCATCCCACTCGCGGACGTGCGGCGCGATCTCGCCTTCGGCAAACTCGCGCACGCTCATCTTGATTTGTTGCTGGTCTTCGTTGAGTTCAAAATCCATAAAATTTTGTCCGTCTTTTCGCTCTTTATCTTAACGTGACGGGGGCGCAAAAAAGAAACGCGGAGGCCAATGCTGGACGCTCCGCATCCCCTGTAAATTGGTTGGCGCTTAACGACGCTACGGCTTAGCGCACGCGCAGGAAGTTTCCCTTCCAGTCGAAAAGCACCGTAATGCTGTCGGCTTTGCCATCCTTCTCTCCTTTGACGTAGGCCCACCAGATGGGATGGTCGCCCTTCGTTCTGTCATAGTCGTACTTGAAAAGGAGAAAGCTGACTTTCGGGTTGATGAGCGTCGAGCGCGCGGCGGACTCGGCCCATATCTTCGGGACGAGAGACAGGTCAGCCTCCTTCATGTCGAAGAGGTGATCTGTAAGTTTGCCTCTGTCGAAGAAGTTCCAGGGTTGCGGCTCGTCCGCCGTTCTACTGCTCTTTGAACGATTAATCCTTTGAAGGCTCTGACCGTCGGGCGAGTAAGTCACAGTCATCGCATCTTCATGGACGGCCAGCTCGTAGGCTTTGATCTCCTGCCCGATTGCCTGCCCGATGAGGTTTAGGGATTCCTGCGGCAACGTGCCGTCGTCGTACATCCGTCGCGGTTCTTCGATGTATTTAGCTCTTGCTTCTTCGGCGCGCGCTATCTCTTCGGCGGTTGGCTCGCGCCGCTCTCCAGTCATTGAGAGCGTGCGAAAGAGCCGTTCACGTTCGCGCACTTTCTGCTTCTCGTTGGCGTGGCGAACCCACATCCCTATCAAGCTGACGACAATAAAAACGATGAGCAGCAGCTTCCGTTTTTTACTCATTTATTCTTATTTTCGCTCTTGCGTGCGGGTCGGCGCGCGTGAGCGTTTTTGTCTGGCCTGCCCGTCGCACTGTCGAGCCTATTTTTGACTGCGCCCGAAGGCTTTTTACTTCTTCCCCCGCCCTTGAGCTGCGCAATTTCTCTCGGCGTAAGAAAGCGATATTGGCCGGGCCGCATCTGTTCGTCGTGAATGGGGCCGATGCTGATGCGTCTGAGCTTGACGACCGAGTGTCCGATTGAGTCGAACATTTTTCTGATCTGCTGGTTGCGCCCTTCGTGAAGCACTATCTCAAACCATGCGTTCGTACCCGTCTCATGCGTCAGAGTTATTTCTGACGGAGCAGTGCGCGCGCCGTCGTCAAGCACCACGCCGCGACGCAGACGCTCAATCGCCTGTTCTGGCGGCACGCCCTTGACCTTCGCTTCATAAACTTTGCGCACACGATTTCGCGCGCTCGTCACGAAGTTTGTCAACTCGCCGTCGTTCGTCAAAATCAGAAGCCCTTCGGTGTTGAAATCGAGACGGCCCACCGGGTGCAGACGGCCAAGCGATTCGGGTATAAGCTCCGTTACAAGCGGCCTTCCTTCAGGGTCAGAGACGCTCGTCAAAAATCCGCGCGGCTTGTTGAGCAGCACATAAACATTTTCGCGCGCGGTAAGTTGTGGATTTATCAAACGCCCGCGCACCTTGATATGGTCGCGCGTCGGGTCGGCCTTCGTTCCCAACTCGCGCACAGTCTCGCCGTTGACAGTCACCTCACCGGCAAGAATCATCTCCTCCGCGTGACGACGCGAAGCGATTCCTGCGGCAGCAATCAGTTTTTGCAGACGTTCTTCCATGAAAAGCCGTTAGCTGTTAGCTGTTAGCTGTCAGCTATCAACCCTTTTGGTTTGGTTGATAGCTGACAGCTAATCGCTAATAGCTTCTTTATGCTCCACTGCTTGTTAAATCCTCGAAATCTTCGACGTTTGGCAGCTCCGATAAATCTTTGAGTCCAAACTGTAAGAGAAACTCTTTTGATGTGCCGTACATCATTGGCCGCCCGACGGTTTCTTTGCGGCCTTTGGCAACGATCAGACGCTTGTCGAGAAGCGTCTTGATGGCGGATGAAGACTGCACGCCGCGAATCTCTAAAATTTCGGGAACGGTGACGGGCTGTTTGTAGGCGATGACGGCGAGCGTCTCAAGCGCGGCGATTGAGAGCTTGGCCGAGGGGCGCGATTTGAGAAAGGCGCGGATGTGTTCGTGATGTTCGGGTCGCGTGGCAAACTGCCAGCCGCCCGCTACTTCGCGGATCATCAAGCCGCCGCCCCGCTCGTTAAATTCTCTGGCGAGCGCTTCGCATGCGACCTGCACCCAGCCGCGTTCTTCTTTGAGCACGGCAGCGATATCTTTCGACGTGAGAGGTTCTTCAGAGACGAAGATGAGACCTTCGATGATCGCCATCAACTCGGCCATGCCGCGCTGTGCGCCGCCCGGTGCGACCTCGTCGTCTGCGGGAATCTCGCCAGCCGCACGCATCTCTTCGAGACGACGCGCATGCTCTTCGGCACGGTCTTCCGCATCGGCATCGTGGACGACAAAGTTTTCGCCCGCGTCGTCTGTGTCTTCAACTTCGTCTAGCCCTTCAACCTCAGGCGAAGCGTCGCCAGTGCCGTCGCCGATGGCGAAGATCGAATCTTCACCGTTGGCGGCAAGCTCTGCTGTCGCCGCATCGATGTTTGTCTCTTCCGTCTTCTTTCTCTTTGCCATTGACTCTTAACTGCTCACGCGGGCGACGATGTCGCCGAAGGTTTCGGTCTGAAAAAGTCTGACTTCGGAGCCGCGCACAAGCTCCAAAATCGAAAGAAACGCAAGCACCAACTCGCGCCGCGTCCGCGCCTGTTCAAAAAATTGACGCAGGTTTAATTCACCCGTCGAGAAGACCATATTGCGAAGACGTTCGAGCATCTCGGCCATCGACAACTCTTCGCGCTCGATTTCTAAAAGTACTTCTTCCTTCTTGCGCGCAAGTATCTCTTGAAAGACGCGCAAAAGGTCGAACGCTCCGGCGGCAACTTCAGGGTTGTTTTTGTCAGTTTCAATCGTCGCGCGTGTAAAGACCGCCTGCTCGACCGTTGCACGCGACCAGAGCATCTCGGCAGCAGCCTTGTATTTTTGATGTTCGAGCAAGCGGTCGATCAATTCGCGGCGCGGGTCGTCGGCTGCGGCCTCTTCCTCTGAAACATTTGGGTCGGGCGGAAGCAGCATCTTCGATTTGATTTCGATTAGCTGCGCGGCCATCACGAGAAAATCGCTCGCCATCGCAATGTCGAGCGATTGCATCATGCGCAAGTAACGCAGGTACTCATTTGTGATGCGTGCGATGGGGATGTCGTAGATCGAGACCTGTTCCTGACGAATCAGATAGAGCAGAAGATCGAGCGGGCCTGAGAATTCGCCGAGGACGAGTTTTAATTCGTCGCCGCCTTCGGCTGACGAAATTTCAGGGCTCGCGCCAGCGACATTGATATGCGCGCCCTCAGCCGCCGCCGCGACCGTGCTGGCGGTGGTCGGCTCGGCTGACACATCTGTTTGATTTACTTCGGGCGTTTCGCTTGTCAATGGTCAGGCCCCAACTATTCCCATGCGTTGATAAACTTTTCTAAGCGTCTCAACTGCGATTGCACGCGCGCGGTCGCGCCCCTCGGCGAGTATGCGCGTCAACCCTTCGTCGCTGATTCCGTGAAAGCGTTCCTGAAAGGGACGCATAAATTCAATCGTCGCTTCGGCCACGTCTGTTTTCAACTGCGAGTAACCCTTGCCTTCAAAGTGCGATTCAATCTCAGATGGCTCGCGGCCCGTCAGGAGTTGATAGATTGAGAGCAGGTTATTGATTGCTGGCCGCGTTTCGTCAAATCGAATCTCCGTGCCTGAATCCGTTACGGCTCGTTTGAACTTGCGGCGCACTGTCTCAGGCTCGTCAAGCAAATTGATACGCGAAGCATCCGATTCATCCGACTTCGACATCTTTTTTGAAGGGTCGTCCAAAGCATTTATCTTTGCGCCGACTTTGGGGATAAAGACTTCGGGGATGCGAAACGTCTCGCCGTAATCGCGGTTAAAGCGGATAGCGAGGTCGCGCGTCAATTCAAGATGCTGCTTTTGATCGTGACCGACGGGCACAAGGTCTGTCTGATAGAGCAAAATGTCTGCGGCCATCAATGTCGGGTATGTCAAAAGCCCCGCGCCGACGTTCTCACGCTGCCGTTTCGCCTTGTCCTTAAACTGCGTCATCCGCTCAAGCTCGGAGATACGCGCGACGCAGTTGAGAATCCACGCCAACTCTGCGTGTTCGGGCACGTCCGATTGGATAAAGACCGTAGAGACTTTCGGATCAATCCCGGCTGCCAGATAGATGCGCGCAAGCTCGCGCGTCTTTTCGGCCAAACGCTTCGGGTCTTGCGGCAGCGTGACGGCGTGAAGATTGACGATGCAGAAAAAACTCTCGTACTCGTGCTGCAGCTCGACCCAGTTGCGCAGCGCGCCGAGATAGTTGCCGATGTGCAGATAATTGGTCGGCTGCGCGCCGCTAAAAATTCTTTTCGCCATTCAAGATTGCTTCCACAAAATAAGTTCGCGCGTCATTGAAATTATGCGCGCAGAAGATAATCAATCAGTTGTCCGATGGGCGAATAGATCGCGCGCACAACTCCTAAATAGACGACGACGAGAAGAAGTATAAATCCGTACTGCTCAAGCGTGTCGAGCGCCCCGTGCATGCTTGCAGGCAGAACGCTGTAGAGCACCTTGCTGCCGTCGAGCGGAGGAAACGGCAGGAGATTGAAGACGGCCAGCGAGGCGTTCAGGTGAATTGCCATATAGAGCAGAATCCCGACCGGCTGCACCATCGATTCAGGAATAAATCTCCCCGCCCCCGTCACCGCCAAAAGCTTGAAGATGGCAAAAAAGATAATGGCGATAAGAATATTCGCCATGATTCCCGCGAGCGAAACCATCACATTCGCCTTGTTCTTATCGCGCCAGCGAAGCGGATTGACGGGCGTTGGCTTTCCCCATCCGATGAGAAAAAAGCCTGAGCCGGCGGCGAGAAAGTTGACAATCGGAATCAGGAGCGTGCCGATGGGGTCTGTATGCGCGACCGGGTTGAGCGTCACGCGTCCGAGCAAGTAAGCCGTGTCGTCGCCATATTTCCAGGACATCCAGGCATGCGCCGCCTCGTGCGCTGAAATCGCCAGCAACAGCACGACCATGTAGATGATGAGATTCGCGGCAATGTTTGATACGTCGGGCATAACAAGCAAAAAATTCCTGCGGATACAAGCTTCCGGCGGGAAGCTGGAAAGTAGCACGCGGTTTTCGAGAGTGTCAAAACAGTGAGTAGTAAGCGGTCAGATGCTATGCACATAAAAGCAGTTCTCGTCCCTATTGCTTAGCGTCTGACCGCTTATCGCGCTCACTTAAAAATCGCCCCGCGTATGCCGAGCGGCAAGCTATAGACCGCCTCGTTTGTGGCAACGATCATATCGCCTGCGGGCGTGAAGGCGAGACCGACGATGTTCATTCCAGCGACGGCGATTTGCGCATCCGTGCCTTCTCGATTGATACGCACAATGCCGCGACGACCGCGATGAGAAGCGGCGACGTAGAGGTTTCCTTCGCGGTCAAAGCCGAGTCCCTGCGGGCGACCCAAGCCGCGAAAGAAGGTGCTCTTGCGCCCGTATTCGTCGATGCGCGTCACGGCGTCGTAGCTTGAAACGGTCGGGCCGGTCACATAGAGAGAGTCGTCG
>CBDUCU010000138.1:0-8782 GCA_965365725.1 uncultured bacterium
CGCTCGTAGAGGCTCACCGCCCGTCCGCCCTCACCAGTCGAGCGGCTCGATGAAGAGTTTCGACGCACGACGCTCTGGCCGCGCGCCGCTGGCGGCGAAGACGAAGCGCGCCTGCGCGAAGTCGTCAGTCTGCATGCAGACGCAACGCACAAACGGCTCTGGATCGGAACGGCTGGCGCAGGCGTTTTCTATTTCGACGGCGAGACCGTTAAGTCAGACCCTGCGCTTGACGGCTTGACCCGCACCGCCGTACGCAATGTCAGCGCGGACGCAGGCGGGCGGCTCTGGATTGCAACGAGTCGTGGTCTCTACGTCTATCACTTCGGTGGAGATTTGATTGAGGTCGCGCCGGGCGTTGATGCGCGTGCGGTCATGGCGGCCACAGTTGCGTCGGATGATAAAGAACAGCACGCTGCTCGATCAGGGTCGGCGCATGCATGGTTTGCGACGGCAAGCGGCGTGGTCAAGGTGGCGCTCGACGCGGAGTTCGGTCACGTCACCGCGACGCTTGATGCGGAGCAGGGTCTGCCCTCTGAAAACTCTTTCGCGCTGCTCGCGCTCGACAATGGAAACGACGGCCAAAGGCTTCTCATCGGCACGTCGCGCGGGCTTGCCGTCTATGAACCGGGCCGCTCATCTCCGATCATCAGACCGACGCGTCTGACGGCCTCCGGCCCGCTCCCGCTCGAAGAGTTGCAGCGCGAAGGCGGTTTGCAGCTTGCCTACCCGCAAAACGGTCTCGTCCTCGATGTGGCCGCAGCCTCTTCGCGCACCTTCCCCGAACAGTTTCAGTATGCCTTTCTCTTGCATGATGCGACGGGCCGCCCGATCAAAAGCAAGCTCTCGCACGACTCGCTCTTTCAGGTCGAGAATTTGAAGCCCGGACGATACCGCATCACGGCGCGCGCCTTCTCAAACGACCTTGAGCCTTCCGCGCCGTTTACGTTTGAGTTGGTCGTCATGAAATCTCCGTTTCCATGGACGACCGTCCTGCTCTCGACGCTTCTTGCGCTTGCGCTCGTCGCGCTCGTCTGGGGATACGTTCAGCACCGCAAAATTGTGCGTTCGCGCGGCGAGTTGTATGAAGCGAACCGCCAGCTTGCCTCAGCACGGCTGCAACTCGCCAACGAAGCCGAACATGAACGCCGACGCATCGCACGCGATCTGCACGATCAGACGCTCGCAGACCTGCGCCGCCTGATGCTTCTTGCCGACGAGATGCAGACAAACGGTGCAACCGTCGGCGGCAACGGCTCGCACGCTGTGGCAACTGATGCCGGGATTGACGCGCCAGCAAACGCGCCCGCGCTCGACCCCGCCGTGCTGCGCACGGAGATTGAATCCGTCTCGCAGGAGATACGTCGCATCTGCGAAGACCTCTCGCCTTCGGTGCTTGAGAACGTTGGTTTCACAGCCGCGCTCGAATGGGCTTTGGCCGAACGGGTCGCGCATCTACCGCCCGATTGCAAGTTCGCTTACGAGTTTGTCTGTGAAGAAGGTCTTGAAGAACGTCTGCATTTCGCTCCGGCAGTGCAGATGCAAATCTACCGCATCGTGCAGGAGGCGGTCAGTAACGTCTGCCGTCATGCTGAAGCGACAAGCGTTCTTCTGAGTGTCGAGATAAGAGAGGGCGGCGATTTTCTGCTCACACTTGAAGACAACGGGCGCGGCTTCGATGCCGCCGAGCGCAAAAAGCGACAGGGCGGGCGCGGCCTCGCCTCCATCCGCGCGCGCGCCTCGATGATCGATGCGGAAGTCAGATGGCAAAAACGCGACGATGCAGGCGGCACGCGCTTTACTCTGCGCAAGACGCTCTGAGCAAGGCAAAAGTAAAAAGGTAAAAGGCAAAAGTGAGAAGGCCGTCTGAGCCTCTTCACTTTTGCCTTTTACCTTTCTACTTTTGCCTTTCTTACTGAACTGTTGCGGGTAGAAGCGAGCCGCGCCGGTCGGTGGCGATGCCGTGACCGTCTTCGGTGCGACCGATCATGCCGTGAAAATGTATGTCGCTGCCTGACAGCACTAAGAGTACGTCGCCGGCGCGTACGTCCGAGTTTTCAATTTGAAAACGGACGACGGTGGCCACGCCGTTCTCTTGTTCGAGCACTTCGAACTCGAACGTGTCGGCATCGACGACGACCGTCTGCGAAGTATTCGTGTAATCCGTCTGATTCGCCATTGCTAACCAATTCACCTTCTTTCAATCGTCAATTGCGCCGCCGATTCTATGGCAAAAGCGCGTTGAAGGCAAAAGAGACGTGAATCGTCAATCGTCATTCGTCAATCGAAAGCTTCGCCTTACGACTTTTGAAGCAAACATTCAAGCGACGTTGCTATTCAACTACGATTGATGATTCACGATTCACGATTCACGATTCACCAATTTACGTCTCTTTTGCTTCTGCTTGCTCGGGCGCGGAACTGTTTTCGCTTTGTTTGTCAAGCGTGGGCGGGTCGCCGAGCACCACGCGAACATTGTGGAGCATACTGTCGTCTTTAAGCTCAATCCATTCGCCTTCGATTGTCTGCCCGTCTACCTCGATCTTAGCGATGCCGCGACTCAGACCGAAAGGGTTCTCCACTCTGACCTGATAGCGAGTCGTGCGGTGTTGGAAATCGATCTCGAAGTCGCGCCAGAAACGCGGGATGCATGGATTGATCTTGAGACGCTCGCCGTTGAGCTGAAAGCCGAGCACGTATTCGAGCGCAGCGCGATACATCCAACTCGCCGAGCCTGTGTACCAGGTCCAACCGCCGCGCCCCGTATGCGGCCACACGGCGTAAACGTCTGCCGCCGCAACGTAAGGCTCGACCTTGTATTTGTGTACGCCCGCGCGCGTCGAGGCATGGTTGACCGGATTGAGCAGCGCAAAAAGCTCGCCTGCGCGGTCGCCGTCTCCGAGCAGCGCGAAAGCAATCACCGTCCAGAGGGCCGCGTGCGTGTACTGTCCGCCGTTTTCGCGCACGCCCGGCACGTAGCCTTTGATATAACCCGGGTCGAGATTTGAATGATCGAAGGGCGGCGTAAAAAGGATGACGAGGCCGTCGCCGCGTCGAATCAGGTATTCATCGACGGCGGTCATCGCGCGCTGCGCCCGGTGCTCGTCGGCTGCGCCGGAGATTACGCCCCAGCTTTGCGCGATGGAATCAATCCGGCACTCTTCGTTGCGCGCAGAACCAAGAGGCGTGCCGTCGTCAAAGAAGGCGCGCAGATACCAATCGCCGTCCCACGCGCTCTCTTCCAACGCGCGTTTGAGGCGCGCGGCGTGCCCGCGATAACGCTCCGCGCGTTCCGCATCCGCGCGAGCGTCAGAGAGAGCGGAGAAACGCGTCAGCACGTCGTGCAGAAACCAGCCGACCCAGACGCTCTCGCCCTGCCCGAGATTTCCGACGCGGTTCATACCGTCGTTCCAATCGCCCGAACCCATCAGAGGCAACCCGTGCGGCCCTGTTTTTAAGCTGCGCTCGATGGCGCGCACGCAGTGCTCGTAGATGGTTGCCGATTCCTGCGAGACGGTGGGCTGCGTGTAGGATTCGTCCTCGCCCGGCTCAAGGTGCGGCGCGTCGATAAAATTGGTCGTCTCTTCAAGCACCGACGCGTCGCCCGTCTTCTCGATGTAGAAAGCCGTCACAAAGGGCAGCCACAACAGGTCGTCTGAAAAACGCGTGCGCACGCCGCGACCCGTCGGCGGATGCCACCAGTGCTGCACGTCGCCTTCGGGAAACTGTCGCGCCGAAGCGCGAAGAATTTGCGCGCGTGCAATCTGCGGGCATGAATAGACGAGCGCGCACACGTCCTGTAATTGATCGCGGAAACCAAACGCGCCGCCCGATTGATAGAAGGCCGAGCGCGCCCACACACGACAGGCCAAAGTCTGATAGAGCAGCCAGCGATTGATGAGCGTGTCCATCGCGCGGTCGGGCGTGCGAACGACGACGGCGCCAAGAATTTCGTTCCATCTCGAAAGCATGCGCTCGAAGGCTTCTGTCACTGCCTGTGGGCGTGCAAAGCGCGCGACAATTTTGCGCGCCTCTTCCGCATCCGCCGTCTCGCCCAAGAGAAAGACGACTTCGCGCGATTCGCCCGGAGCAAGCTCGACCGTAGTTTGAATCGCCGCACATGGATCAAACCCTGCGCCCGCGCGGCCCGAAAGCCGCACGCGCCCCAATGCGGCGGGACGGTCGTGCGCGCCGTTGCGCCCGATAAATTCTTTGCGGTCGCAGGTCACGCTTCTTTCCTGCGCGCTTGTCGCCGCAAACGCAACTCGACCGGCAAATTCGTTGTTGTAATAGTTGCGCGCAAAAATAGCCCCGCTCTGCTCGTCAATTTCGGTGACGACTTGTGGGGCGGATTGGCCGCGCACCACGCCGAGGACTAATTCTGCATAACTCGTCACAGAGATGCGACGACGGCGGTCGCTTCGGTTGCGCAGACGCACCAGGCTGATTTTGACGGGCGCGTCGACGGGCACGAACAGTAGTAGCTCTTGTGAGATTCCATGACTCGTGTGCTCAAAGACCGAATAGCCCTGACCATGCCGGACGACGTAAGGCTCTGTCTCGCGCACGGGCAGAGGGGTCGGCGACCAAAACGTTCCCGTCTCTTCATCGCGCAGATAGACGCACTCGGCGGTCGTGTCGCTGACAGCGTCGTTCGACCATGCGGTCAGACGATTTTCGCGGCTGTTGGCAGACCACGTGTAGCCGCCGCCCGATTCGGTGACGATAAAACCGAAGTCGTGTTCGTTCGCCACGACGTTTGTCCAGGGCGCAGGCGTCCATTGTCCTTCGCCGAGCACGGTGACGTATTCACGCCCCTCCTGATTGAAGCCGCCGAGCCCGTTGAAGAACGAGAGTTCGGGCATCTCGACGCTCGGCTCAGGGTAGAGATGAGAAGGCGCGCGGGGTACGAACGCGGGCGGCAGTTCTTCGTCGACGGGCCGTCTCACCAACTGCTCGGCGAGCGTGCCGCGCTCGGTGACAACGACGACGCGAGCAACCGCATGCAAAAGGATGCGGTCGGCTTCCGGAATGTGATCGGCGCGACGCAGGAAGATGCCGCCCGGTTTGTCCTGCAATCCTTGCGAGGCGCTCATGCGGACGAGCGATTGCAGTTCCTGTTGCAGCTCGTCGGCATAGCCGTGCGGATGATCGTTGATGATGGCGAGGTCGAATTGCAGGCCGCGCAGACGCAGGTATTCGTGCGCGCGCAGCATCTGCCGAACCATGTCGAGATGCTCGGCGCGGTTGATACGAACGAGCACGATTGGCAAATCGCCGCCGATGCCGTAAGGCCACAGGCTCGGCTGCGCTTTGCGGTTCATCGCCAGAACGTGCGGGCGCGGACGAAGCGACGGGTCTGAATAAAGTATGCGCCCGGCGAGACGTTGAAAAAGGTGCGCTTCGTCTGCGCCCATGTTGATGTGGCGCATCTCGACCTGCGCGCGCGTCCAGGCGAGTCGTTCTTCGCGCTCAAAGATGACGTGGTCGTGATACTTGTCGGCAAGCGCGAGAGCCTCTTCGCGCGTGCGCGCCACAGCCGTCGCAAAGATGATGCGCACCTCTTCGTCGGGCTTGAGACGTACGCGCTGGCGCAAAGAGAGAACCGGGTCGAGCACCGCTCCCGCCGTGTTTGAGAGCGGGCGTTCTTCAAAGACGGCGACCGGATTGGCAGGGCTATGGCCGCGACCGAGAAAGCGGCTGCGGTCTGTTTCGTATTGCACGCCGCCGATGGCTTCGCCTTCAGCGCGAACGACGTGCACGCCCCAGACGGGCTCGTCCTTGCTTGAACGCGGACGACGACGCGCAAGCAGAGCATTCTCCGAAGCGATAAATTCGGTTTCGACAAAGAGATTGCTGAACGATGGATGGGCCACGTCCGCCGCATGCGGCGCAAGCACGACTTCGGCGTAGCTCGTCAGCTCAATTTCGCGCACGCGCCCCGACCTGTTGGTCAGGGTCACGCGCCGCACTTCGGCGTTGTCTTCGGGCGAGACGATGATTTCCGTGCGCGTGTGAATCCCGCCGTCGATGCGTTTGATCTCGACCTTGTCTTCCGAGAAAAGAACTTCGTAAGAGCGCGCCCTGGCGCGCACGGGCTGATGTCCCGCCGACCAGACCGCGCCGCTGCGCACGTCGCGCAGGTAGATAAATGTTCCGTAACAGTCGCGCGTTACGTCTTCGCGCCAGCGCGTCACCGCCAGCGGGCCGGATTTCGAGTAGCCCGAACCGGCCGAGGTGAGCATCACCGAATATGTGCCGTTTGAGAGAATCTGCGTGCGCGGAGTCGGCAAATCAGCCGTGTCGTAAGTTCTGCGCGCCAGACCCGTGACGGTTCTGACGACGCGGCCCGACAGGACTTCTTCGGCGCGCGGATGCGAAGCCGGAGCGCCGCGCGGGATGCGCTCCTGCAAAAGCAGTTCTGTCGCCTGTACGAGCGGCTCGGCGTGAAAGCGTCTGACCATCGCCTCGCTGTTGAGAAGATTGTCGAGCGCAACCAGCGACATGCCCTGATGATGCGTCATGTATGCGCGCACGACCACGCGCTTCTGATTCTGCGGCAGGCGCTCCGGCGTGTAGTCAATCGACTCGTAAAAACCGTATCGGCCAAGCGCGCCTTCGCGTTCGAGCCGGCGCAAATTCTCAAGCGCGAGTTGCGGTGCAACGGGCGCGGCGAGCATCGTCGCATAAGGAGCAACGACGAGGTCTTCCGAGAGCCCGCGTTTTAAACCGAGACCGGGCACGCCAAACGGCCCGTACTGGTAATTAAGATGAAGGTCGCGCGCGTTGTAGGCCGCTTCCGACACGCCCCAGGGAACGCCGCGCTCATCTCCGTATTCAATCTGACGGTCGACGGCTGCCCTTTGCGTCTGGTCGAGCAGCGTCCCCTTGTAAGATCGCATGACGAGAAGCGGCATCAAATACTCGAACATCGTCGCCGTCCAGGAGATGAGCGCGCGGCTGCCGCCTGCGGGCGTAAGCTGTCTGCCTAAACGAAACCAATGTTCCTGCGAAGTTTGCCCGAGCGCGATGGCGACAAAGCTTGCGAGCCTCGCTTCGGAAGCGAGCAGATCATAGAAGGATTCATCGGCGCGCGCCGCCGTGACGTTGTAACCGATGCGAAAGACTTTTCGTTCCTCGTCGATGAGAAAATGAAAGTCCATCTCGGCGCACATCCGCTCAGACCTGTGCGCGAGCGAAGACGCGCGCGTTTCAAACATGCGCACTGCCGTCCCGCCCTCTTCCAACGACTTTGCAAACTCACGCAAAGAAGCAACCGTCGACGCAGCAAGCTGCGAGCGCGCCGTGCTCTCTGCACCCTGAAACGCGGGCTGCCTTTCATCGTCGGTGCTTGCCGCCGGTGGGCGCAATCCATCGTCGCCTGAGGCAACGCCAATCAGAGCCGCCGTCTCGACGAGCGCTGCGTCACATGCATCCGCGAGCAACGCAAGCGAGCCGGCGCGGTCAATCACAGAGAGCATTTCTGAGAACCTTGCGCGTGCGTCGGGCGCAAGCGATGCTGCTTCGGATTCGACGCGCGCGGCAATCGAAGCGGCCCAGGGCGCAAACGTAGAGAGGTCGCGCGCAAGGGCTCGCACCTGTCTGACAATCGCGCTTGTCCAGAAACGCACGTCTTCGTAAACGTCGCCGCCATGTTCGTGCGCGAGCGCGTCGAGAATGTCTTCGATGGTCGTCGCATGACGCTCAAGCCCGGCGAGAAGCTGCGACCAGCCGCGCAAAGTCTCGGGCGGCGTCGATTCAACTACGCGCGCGCAGGCTTCAATCTCTTCGCGCAGGGTCTTAATACCGACGGTTTCGGTCTTTTGTCTTGCCTGTCCGAGCCGCGCAATCTCTTCGCGTAGAAGCGTGATCGTGTCGGAAAGACCGGCAAGCGTCTGTGCATCGAAAAGTGTGCGGTCGGGCACCTCTTCGCAAGCCTGTTTGAGCGCCAGGAGGTGACCGGCGAGATTGCCGCTGTCAACGGTCGAGACGTATTGCGGCGAGAGAGCTTCAAGCGTCCGCGTGTCGTACCAGTTGAGAAAGTGGCCGCGAAAGCGCGGGAGTTTCTCCATCGTCGAGACGGTCAGCTCAAGACGCTCAACGAGTTCGAGCGTGCCGCAATAGCCAAAGTCGTGCGCCGCCGAAGTCGAAAGCAGCAGAAGCCCCATGTTCGTAGGCGACGTTCGATGCGCGATTGCTTCCGGGTCTTCCTGAAAATTGTCGGGCGGAAGCCAGTTGTCTTCGCGTCCGACGAACCTTTCAAAGAAGCGCCAGGTGCGTCGCGCATACAAGCGCGCGGCACGCGTCTCCTCTTTTGTCAGAGCCTCCAGACGGGCCGGCACGGGGCGGCTCACCCAAAATGCAACAACCGGCGAGAGCGCCCAAACAACAAGGAACGGTAAAGCGTAGGCAAGCGCGCCGGGTCGCATAAGCGCGACTAACGCGGCGCACACAAAAGCGATGACGGGCGCGGCCCACATAAAACGCGACATTGCCGAAACAGTGCGCGCGCCGCCGCGCTCGGCCTGCGCCGCCGTCATCCATTCGAGAAGGCGACGGCGCGAGAAGCCGATGCGCCAGAGCGTGCGTGCAATCGCGTCGCACATCAGATAGGCCTGATGCGCAATCAGGATGATAAGAATTGCAACCTGCTTTGTGTTCATCCACACGTCGCCCCAGACGCTCCAAAAATGGCTCGTCCAGGGCACGCCGCGCTGGTGATTAATCAGGTTCGTCGTGACGTGCGCATAGACGGGGAAAGCCAGCACGAGGAGCGCACAGAACA
>CBDUCU010000139.1:0-8739 GCA_965365725.1 uncultured bacterium
GACTATTTGCGTTTGCTCGTCAACGCGGACACACTCGCGCGCGTCAAACGCGTCGAGGCGACGGATGAGATCGTTCGTGCCTGGCAACCGAAGCTTGAAGAGTTCAAAGCGGCGAGACAAAAATTTTTGATTTACAATTGAGGCACAGTTGCTTCAGGTCAAAAAATACAAGGAGAAGTTGATGCGCAAAGCAGTAAGGTTTTTTTTCTTATCGATTTTGATTCTGGCACCGCTCTCAAAAACTTTTGCATGGCATGACACAGGACACATGCTCGTCGCACAGGTCGCATATCTCAAGCTCACTCCGGCGGCCAAAGCAAAAGTCGACAGTCTGCTTGTTACGCTGCCAGATAAACGACCTCTCATACATCTTTGCGCAGGATATTACACGCGCGAGACGTGCGAAAAGACTTACGATCCCATCACCATCGCCGTCTGGATGGACGACTTTCGCGGCGACTCTCTGACGGACGATTACGACCCCTGGCATTACATCAACTACAACCCGTTTTTTGACGGCACGCCTGTGCGTTCAAACGTTGGCCCTCTGCCCGTTAATATCCTCGACCGCATCAATTGGTCAGTCAATACGCTCCGAACGGGAACAGGCCGCGCCAAAACTGATGCGGAGGTCTTAGGATTTCTCTATCACCTTGTGGGCGATGTGCATCAACCGCTTCACGCCGCAACTCGCTATACGGCTGCACGTCCCGACGGCGATGCAGGCGGCAACGGTTTTTCTCTCAAAACAACGCCCGAAAGTCCCGCCAGAAATCTACATTTTTACTGGGATGCGGCAGCCGGTCTCTTCAATTACGAGAGTCCAAAGAGACCGCTCGACGACGCGGCGCGCGCAAAAATCCGTCAGATAGCTGACGATCTGATGCGAAAATACCCGGAAGCAAATTTGAAAGATGTGCGGGAGACTGAGCCGCTTGTGTGGGTCAAAGAGAGCAATACGATTGCCCGCGAGTTTGCCTATGTCAAGGTGCGCGAAAATGAGACCCCTTCGAAGCAGTATATGACAGACGCTCAAAGGATTTCAGAGCAGCGTTTGACGCTCGCAGGCTACCGTCTCGCGGCTGTGCTCAACATGCTGTTTTCCGAGAACGTGGCAACGCGACCTTGAAAGCAGAATTATGCGCGGCAGATAAAGATTAACCACAGAAGGCAGGAGAGGCACAATTTGTTCTAATTGTGCCTCTTTGATTAATCGTCAAGTTGTTCTACGCTTTGCAATCTCGCCAACGCCCTCAATGAGTCTTTCGACTTCACTCTCATCCGTATAGCAAGCGCAACCGGCGCGCACCAAGCCTTCGGGCGCAAGTTCGAGCCTTTCGATAACTGTTGCGGCATAAAAATCTCCGTGCGAGACGAAGATGCCGCGCTCGGAAAGTTTGCGTGCCACCTCGGTTGATGTTGCGCCCTGCACGATAAATCCGATGGTGGGCGTGCGCGGCATTTCAGGCGAAGGGCCGTACAACTTCACGCCTTCGATTGCAGACAGACCGTCCCACATCTTTCTGACAAGCGTTGAGCCGCGCTGATGCAAGGACTCAAACGCCGATTGCAGGCTCTCGCGCCGCGTCGATTGATCTCCACCAATTGAAGCCAGAAAATTGACGGCTGCCGCCGCACCTACCATGCCCTCGTGGTTTTGCGTTCCGGTCTCGGCGCGTTCAGGCGAAGTATCGGGTGCGGGCGCGAGCTTTGGAAAATCAATCGATGTGAGTAAGTCTGACTTGCCATACATAACGCCGATATGCGGGCCATAAAATTTGTAAGCAGAGCATGCGAGAAAGTCGCAATCCGTTTCGCGCACGTCAACCAGCTTGTGCGGGGCATAGTGAACCGCGTCGACAAAAAAGAGCGCTCCGGCAGAGCGCGCAATTTCGCCGGCGCGTCTCAAATCCGTAATCGTCCCCAACGCGTTTGATGCTGCACCGACCGCGACGAGCTTTGTGCGTGCGCTCAACTGCCTTTCAAAATCTTCCCAATCGATCTGCCCCGTCTCTCGAAACATTTTTACGACCTTGACGCGCACGCCGCGCTCGCGTTCGAGCGCCTGCCAGGGTGCGACGTTCGCGTGATGGTCGAGTTCGGTGACGACGATCTCATCCCCCTCTCCCATCGCGCGACCGAGTGAGCGTGAGAGGTGAAATGAAAGCGTCGTCATGTTCGCGCCAAAAACAATTTCGTTCGGTGAAGCATTGAGAAAATCGGCGAGCGTGGCGCGTGCCTCGTCGATGAGAGCATCGGTCTCGGCGCTCGTCGGATAGGCCCAGTGAGTGTTGGCGTTATGATTGAAAAGATAATCGCTCATCGCCTCGACGACTGCGCGCGGAACCTGTGTTCCGCCGGGGCCGTCAAAGTATGCAACGCGGTGTCCGTTGTGTGTGCGTTCGAGGGCAGGGAACTGGTTTCGGATCTCTTCTGTAGTCAACAAATTTGATTTGACGCTTGTCATCTTTTCACGCTCTTTTCATTCGCCGATCATTTTAACGAGGACGCGTTTGTTTCTACGCCCATCAAACTCGCCATAGAAAATTTGCTCCCAGGGGCCGAGGTCGAGTCGCCCCTTTGTAATTGCCACGACGACCTCGCGTCCCATCACCTGACGTTTGTGATGCGCGTCGCCGTTGTCCTCGCCCGTGCGATTGTGTTTGTACCTTTCCGGTGAAGGGTCAAATGGTGCGAGCCATTCAAGCCAGCGTTTGTAATCTTCATGCAGTCCCGGCTCGTCGTCGTTGATAAAAACGCTCGCCGTGATATGCATGGCATTGACCAAACAGAGACCTTCGCTGATGCCGCTCGCTTCCAGCTCCTTGACGACATTCGCCGTGATGTTGACGAAATCCATGCGCTCAGGGACGTTGAATGTTAGATAACTCGTGTGAGACTTCATAGTTTTTGTTTCCGTCAGGAAAAAACCAATCGAAGCGGGAGTTGAATACAAATGAGGGCGACGCTCATCAAAGATGCACGCCGCCCTCATTTGTTTTGCCGACTGTAAAAATTAACGTTACAGACGTACGTACTCAAACTCGAATGGCTTGCCCTTGATGCCGGCGACGGGTGGCGCGATCCAATTGGCGATCTTTCCCGGCTCGGTGACGGGCTTCATGATGGTCTGCAAATAAGCACGGTCTTCATCGGTCGGAAGCCATTGGCCGCGATGCAACTCAAATTCGTCTTTCGTGATGAGATTGCCTTCGGGGTTGAAAAAGTGTCCCGCATACTCGCCGACGTGTCTGTGAAAACGCGTGCTCGGCAGACGCAGTTGATAATCCACGCCCTCGTCAGCGATATACTTGTTCCAACGGTCAAGTGCGCGTTGGCAGTCCGCGACATATTCGCCGCGCAGAACTTCGTTGAGAGCGTTGCGATAGGGAACTTCGCGTTGGACAAGCCGTCCGTCTTCGACAACCATCAACTCGAAAACGTCTGTTGCCATGACGTGCTCTGTGTACTTTTTCTGTTCCTGAAAACGACCCTTCAAGCCAGCCGCAAAGAAGTCCGCCGAGTTTGAGCTGATCTCGCCGCCAAAGAGGTCGAGCGAGTATGTAAACCAAAAATTGATGTGGCGCTGAATCATATCGAGCGGAATGCCTTCGAGCGCACGCACGTCTTCATTAGGGCTCTGTTTCATAAGCTGGGCCGTACGTTTGACGATGCGACCGATGCCTGTCTCGCCGACAAAGAGATGATGCGCCTCTTCGGTCAACATAAATTGGCAGGTGCGTGCGAGCGGCTCAAAGCCTGATTCAGAAAGCGCGGCAAGCTGATATTTGCCGTCGCGGTCTGTGAACATCGTAAAGCAATAGAAGTTGAGCCAGTCGTGGCATGGCTGGTTGAACGCCTCAAGGATGCGCGGCTTATCGGGGTTGCCGGAACGTCTGGCGAGCATCTCATCGGCCTCTTCGCGTCCGTCGCGCCCGAAATATTTGTGAAGCAGATAGACCATCGCCCACAGATGTCGTCCCTCTTCGACGTTGACCTGAAAAAGATTGCGCATGTCGTAAAGCGACGGGCAGGTATGGCCTAAACGCCTTTGCTGTTCGACCGATGCGGGCTCTGTATCGCCCTGTGTGACGATAATGCGGCGCAGCGCGTTGCGAAACTCGCCGGGCACTTCCTGATAGGCGGGCATCCCTAGATTATCGCCAAATCCGACGCGCGCGTCCGGGTCTGCCGGTTTGAGAAAGATGCCCCAACGATAATCGGGCATCTTGACATAATCGAAGTTGGCCCATCCTTCAGCATCAACTCCGATGGCAGTTCGCAGGTAAACGTCCTTCTGTTGAAAGCCGTCCGGCCCCATGTCGCGCCACCATGCGAGATAATCGGGCAGCCATTTCTCCAACGCGCGTTGAAGACGCTTGTCCTCCGAGAGGTTCACGTTGTTAGGAATGCGTTCGTATAACTCCATATTTTCTCCTGCGTGTTGCCTCTTAAGTCCCCCAGATGCTTGGCGGGTCAACCTCTGTGTTGGCGTAGGAGCGGAGAAGCCCGCAACCGACGCACCTGTATGTCTCAACCGTGCGGCACTCTTTCCCCTTCGACTTAACACCAGACCAGATAGACTTTTCTGGTCGGCCTTTTATCCAGCGCGGAACTAATTGTCCGCCGTAAGTCAGGTCAAGGATAAAACCTTCAACCATCTTGCCGCCGCAATCAGGACACTTCTTTTCTTCGCTCATAACGTATGACGTGCCGCGCCTATTTATTCGCGGCAGAAAAATTTACGTTCTCTTGTAGTCGAACTTTGCTTGTGTCGGCTTGCCGTAGTTTGTCAGCGCACCTTGCGGGCCGACGGCGTTCGGCCTCTGAAAGATCCAGTTTTGCCACGCGGTCAAACGCCCGTAAATTTTTGTGTCGAGCGTTTCCGGCCCGGCGAAACGAAGCGACGCTTCCATCCCCGTCAAAGCGTCGGGCGAAAGCGACGTGCGTTCTTCAATGGCGACTCTTACCTCTTCTTCAAAATCGAGGTCGTCAGGTGCAAAAGTGATAAGACCAAATTCCTCTGCCTCTTCCGCATCGAAGCGCTCCTCGTGCGCGAGAACCTTATCGACAGCTTCGGGCGAAGCGAGGAAACGCGATTGCAAACGCGTCAAGCCGTTACCCATCTTGAGCGCGCCCGCGTTCAATTGGCTCGTCGCTAAAAATATCTCTTCATCGGGCGAGTTGAGCATGAAAGACCTGTCGGCGGCCAGCACAAGCTCAAGCAGGTTTCCGGCAAAGCAACTGCCCGGCTCAACCAAGGCGAAAAAGCTCTTGGCAGTTAAATCCAAACGCCTGAGCACGCGCGCCATGTTTAGGATGATTTCACGGACGAGCCAGTGGTCTCGGTGTTCGACTAAAAACTTATCAATGGCGAGGACGGCTTCTGCGTCGCCTTCGCTCTTCAAACAAACGAGCCCGATCTCTGGATAGTTAACTCTCAAGTGTAAAAGCGCATCGTCCAGCTCTCGATATGCGCGAAGCGGCCAGTATGAATCACCGAGCTTTACTATCTCTTCAACGGTTGACGGAAGCGGGGCTTCTGGGCCGCGTACAATCAAATCCGCAAAGCGCCCTTCACGGTTTAGCTTGAGACTGACGTATTTGTATTCGCGCCCTTCTTCTGTGACTTGAGCGTTGAGAGGATTCAGTTTGATGCCCGGCCCTTTTTCCGCTTCGCCTGCTTCGACAATCTCGCGCACGCGCGCGTCCACGCCTTCTTGAAACTTGCTTGTCGGAAAGCCTCCGTCGATCAAGCCCCACTCCTGAGCGCGCTTGGTCTTTAAGCCTTCGGCAAGGGTCGAGAAAACGTCTGCCCGGTCGCGCCGCACTTTCCTTTTGTCAACGAGACGCGTCAAGCCGCCCGTGCCGGGCAGCACGCCGAGAAGCGGCACTTCCGGCAGCGAGACGGCAGAATTTCCGTCGTCAACGAGATAGATTTCGTCGCACGAGATGGCCAGTTCATACCCGCCGCCCGATGCCGTCCCGTTAAGGGCAGCAAGATAGCGTTGATCTGAGTTTGCGGATGCGTCTTCGATTGAGCAGCGCGTCTCGTTTGTAAACTTGCAGAAGTTGACCTTGAAGGCGTGTGACGAAGAGCCGAGCATGTAGATGTTTGCGCCCGCGCAGAAGATGCGCGGCTTGAGACTTGTGACGACGACGCAGCGCACCTCGGGGTGCTCGAATCGCAGCCGCTGAACGGCATCGGCCAATTCGATGTCAACGCCGAGGTCGTAAGAGTTGAGCTTGAGTTTGTAGCCTTCGCCCAACGTCTCGTCTTCACGAACGTCCATCGAAAGTGTTGCAACCGGGCCGTCAATCTCTAATTTCCAGTGGTGATACTTCTCCGGCGACGTTTCAAAATTGATCATTTAGTCTATGACTCCGGGAATGAGCGAATAAAAGGACGGACGAAAAAAAGCCCGTTCAAGTAAGCGGTGAATTATAACGGTTGAGGTCCGGAAATGCATTTCAACAGAAGCGTTTCTGATAAAAGAAAAGGGCGACTAAAAGCGTCGCCTCTTCTTATCTAAAATACACCCGGTAGGGCTCGAACCTACGACCTTCTGATTCGAAGTCAGACGCTCTATCCAACTGAGCTACGGGTGCAGGAACTCATGATGAACAAAGAATATCATACACGCCGTCAACGGGCATTCGTAGAAGCGTTGTTGTTAGCAGGCGCTTTGTCGGCGGTTGCAGCGGCGCTTCGACCGTGAAACTCGACGCGGACGAAGCGGACGAGTTGCTTAATCACATCCGGTTCAAGACGATTCTTAAAAGGAGGCATATTCTTGCCGCCATTCAGAATGTGGCGTTCGAGCGAAGCATCTGAGTCTTTGAGTCCATGTTCACGCAGGCTTGGAACTTTGATGTTTTTGCCGTCGAGATCAAAGTCGCCGCCCGTGCCGTCTGGACGATGGCAGCGTTGACAATACTGTGAATAAACGCCTCGCACGGCTGCCAGCTCATCGGGCGTGGCGGCAGTTTTTGCTGGGGTTGCAGAAGCCGCAGAGGCGTTTGTCGCACTCGCGTTTGCACCTCGCAGGTTTGAGTTGGCGACTTGATTTGAGGGCGTGGCGCTGTTGCCGCAGGCGAAGATAAAAAGTGTTGCCGCAAAGATGACGGCGAGCTTGAGCGGTCTCATCTATTAAATTTCTCCGAGCAGTTAGATAAAAGAATTATTGAAGAGCGAGAAAAGTATAACCCACGACTGCGACGTATTGAAGCGCTTCGTGGATAAATAAGGTCAACGCCCCAGCGAGACAACCCATTCGGCAATAGCGAGTTTCTCATCCGCGCTCAGTTTGCCTGCAAATGAAGGCATGCGTTTTTCGAGGTTGTAGGAACGCGGGTTGTCGATAATTCGAACGATGTCTTCGACAGAACGATTTGGGCGTGAGCCGATTCCGATAAGCGGCGGATTGATGGATTTGCCCTCGCCGTTTGCACCATGACATTTAGCACAATTGGGTGCGTAAACCGGCGGAGCGGGCCTGTTTGAAACTGTCGATGTGATGGGCGTGGGAGATGAATTTGCAGTTGAAGAAAGAGGATTGTCAGAGGATAACTTTGCTCCGGTCATGCGCGGGACAAAGGGCGCGCTTCGCCACTCCTTTTCATCGCGCGCCTGACGTGCAAGCTGCTCACGAGTGCGCGCGTCGTCGTTGAGCGCGAGAAACGAAAGACCCCCGACCGTCAGTACAATTGAGGCGAAGATGAAATGCCCAAACGCACGACGATATCGATTGACGAGACGACCAAATCCTTGAAAGCGAAGAAAGGGAAGCAGCGCAAGCGAAGTTAGAAAAAATGTGGGGACAAACAGCGCAACAATCGATGCCAAGCTTGGACGAAAGTATTTCAGCAATTGAAAGAGCCACAAAAACTGCGGGCCGGGGCGCGGAACATAATTTATTTCTGCTTGAGACGCTTCGGGGCCGAGCGGTGCGGGAAAAGATTTTGAAATGATAAAAAGAGATGCAAAGACGATCAGCACCATGATGGCATGGCGAAAAAGTTGTGTGGCCCACAAATGAAAGGTATGAAAACGAGAACCGTCCGAAAAATTATCCCCGTCGCTCGAACGAAAATTCTCACGCAGGATTAAAAGAGGAAGAATGATTACCGAAAGAATGAGGAAAGGAAAAATAAGTAGATGCAGAGCGTAGAGTCTTGACAGCGTTAGCGCTGAGATATCCTGGCCGCCGAGAATCCACAATCGCGCAGCGTCACCGAGAAGCGGAAGGCCGCCCGCTATATTCGCGCCGACGCGCGTACTGAAATAAGCGCGTGCGTCCCATGAAAGCGAAAATCCGGTCGCACCGCTCGCCAGCATTAATCCTAATAACAGGATCGCTAAAAACCATCCGAACGGTCGTCGCTCGTGCGCGCCCCGCCAAAAGAGTTGAGCGAGATGAAGCAGCAGCACAACGGGAATCCACTGCGAGCCGTGATAATGAAGGGCGCGAATCAAAGACCCGCCGCCGACCTCTTTTTCTATGTATGCGACGGTTGTATGAGCCGAATCAATCGACGGAACATAATAGAAAGCAATCAAAGCTCCCGTGATGAATTGCAACGCAATGAGGAACGCGAGCACGGCGCTTGTCGTTTTTGCCCAGGCTGCAACGCCGTTTGTTGATTCATGAGGCGAGGCGTAAATAGAATCCAAAATGCGTGTGTGCCAACGGATTCTCTCTCTCAACCCGCCCCGATTTGTCTCGGTTACGTCTTCCG
>CBDUCU010000140.1:0-8730 GCA_965365725.1 uncultured bacterium
GCATCATCCTCTCTGAAACTTGCGTGATGCATCATGGTAGGCAAAATGCGAGCAATGAGCAATGAGCAATGAGCGGCGGGCGATGCGTGTATTCATCGCTCGCCGCTCACTGCTCATTGCTGCCTCTAGCGGCTTTCCGCCTTCTCGTTTATCTCTTCGACAAAGGCCAGACCAATATGGAGAACTACGGCGTGCGTCCGGACATTCTCGTCGATAACACGCCCGAAGATGTTTTAGCGGGGCGCGACCGTCAACTTGAGACGGCCGTGCAGGAGTTGCTCAAGGAACTCGGTACGAGCGGCAACAGGCTCGCCGACAAGTGAATTTGACGGCGAAAGCAGTCAGTCGCTTCCAAAAAGATTGGCGCACACGAACAGAGAGGCCGACACCAGGTGTCGGCCTCTCTGTTCGTGTGCGCAGACGCGAAGGATGCGTCTAAAAAATCCTGAGTCAAATTCAAGACAATCTCTATCACGGTTGCAGAGGGTTGAATTGCATGTTGCGAATTGCTGCATTGTTTGTCGAGCTGACAATCTGACGCTTTCCATTAGCAACCGGATGCACGGTCTCTACTGTCGCAGATGATTCGACCATTCTGACGGCGGCCTGCTGTTCCGGCGTTGAAAGCATTCTTACCGGCGCCGCCAAATTACCGCTTCCATCTCTGAGATCGAGCAGATATCGAAATTGCAGATTGGCGACGTGCTCGGCAATGATGCTGTCTCTAAACCCCGCGCCTCCGACACCGAAGACGCGTCTGATGAACAAGCCTTCTGTGCTGACAAAGTAATGAACCAGCATGATTCGCATCATCGAGCATGCTTTTGTTCCTCTGTCCGAAACGACGTTGATCGGCCCACCATTGCCGGGATGATTCAAGCCATATTCGTCGCCATCGGCAAAAATCAGATTTGGGTTGCTGCCGTTTGCGCCCGTGATGTTTGTGATCGTCCCGAAAGTGGCCTGAGTCCCGCTTGTGATGTAGTAAATCTCGCCTATCTGAAAGCGGCTGATATCGGGCGGCGTGATGCTCACATTGCTGCCCGACGGTGTAATCGAGCCGGGCGGAAGCGAGACAGGCTCGAACCCATAGTCAACCGTCACGAATGTGATGCGGTCTGTATTGTTGCGCACATTGACGGATGGAGTTGTGCCCGCGACGACCTGTGTCCCCGGTACGTTGTCATCCGAAGTGATGATTCCGAGATCGATATAACCGTCCCCGTCCGGGTCAAGCACAGACCTCGAACGGCTCGACAGGTAAGTCATAGCAAACTCAACGGGGAGTTGTATGTTGTTGAGACTTTGCAGCTTGTCGCCGACGTTTGTCGCATCGCGGTTAATATATTCCCGTGTTACACGCAAGCTCTGTTGCGCCTCGTTTAGTTCGTACGTCAGATTCACCATGCCGAGCGAGCCACGCATAAAAGAGAGAACGATGCCCGTCACGACAAGCATCACGCTCATAGCCACCGTCAGCTCGATAAGTGAAAACCCAGATTCATCATAAGCGTTCGCATCCTTGCTTCGCGTTGTTTCAACCGCGCTGTTGCGAAGCCCGGAATTAACTTGTCTTTGAGACATGCACCTCTTGCTCCTTGCGTTGCCGGAAATAGTCAAATACCGCTTGCGGTTAATTGCTCTCTGCTCTGTACGCGACGACAAAACGGGCGGCCGCTTGGGCGTTTAGCAACGGCATAACGGCTCGCCTGCGATAAACACCTGTGTCTGTCGAGAGGCATTTCCGTCTCTTTAGAAACTGCTTTTCGTTAGAAAAAGCGCTGTGCTTAATCAGATGATGCGATGGCACGGCAGGGCGCGTCGGCGCGCATCGCAATGAGCTTAAAAGCAGTTTTCATACCGCTCGGCTGTGAGGCCGTGTGGATGAGGCTGTCGTCGCGACTGACGATGCTCGAATAGAACAAAAAAGTTTGGGCCGGCATCCGTTAATGAATGCCGGCCCAAACTTTTCTTCGACTCAGTTAAGCGCCACGCAACGCGCTCAGCCAGAGGTTAATACTTGGGCGTTACGCCGAGCGTGTACATGAGGAACGAATAGATATCGGCGGCCTGTTCGATGGCCTTGGTCGTGCTGCTTGCGCCGTGCCCCGATTTGGTGTCGATGCGTATCAGGACGGGGTTGTCGCCCGCCTGCTTCTCTTGCAGCACGGCTGCATACTTAAACGAATGTCCGGGCACGACGCGGTCGTCGTGGTCGGCAGTCGTAATCAGCGTCGCCGGATACTTCACTTTGTCGGGGACGTTGTGGATGGGCGAGTAGGCGCGCAGAACCTTGAACTCTTCCGGGTTGTCGGCAGAGCCGTAGTCGGCGATCCAGTTCCAGCCGATGTTGAATGACGGCCTTAAAAAGATCAGGCCGTTGATTGGCTACCGCGCCGACCAGCAGACCGCCGTTTGAAACGCCGTGAATGGCGAGCTTGTTGGGGCTGGTGTACTTGTTTGCGATAAGCCACTCGGCTGCGCCGATAAAGTCGTCAAAGACATTCTGCTTTTTGAGCTTTGTTCCTGCTTCGTGCCACTTCTCGCCGTACTCGCCGCCGCCGCGCATGTTGGCCGACGCATAAACAAAACCCTGTTCGAGCAGCGCAAGCCGAAGCGCGTTGAAGTTCGGCGAGTTGACGATGTTGAAGCCGCCGTAGCCGTAAAGCAAAGTCGGGTTTGTGCCGTCGAGCTTCAATCCCTTTTTGTGGACGATAAACATTGGGACTTTCGTTCCGTCCTTCGAGGTATAGAAGACCTGTTTGGTCTCAAAGTCTTCGCCGCGAAAATCAGGGATGGTCGGCGAGCGGAAAAGCGCCGTCTTCTTCGTCGCCACATCGTAGCGATAGATCGACGGCGGGAAGTTGAACGAAGAGAAGCTGTAGAAGATAAATTTGTCGTCGCGGTTTCCGCCAAACCCTCCCGCCACGCCGAGACCCGGCAGGACGACTTCGTTTTCGAGCTTTCCGTCAAAGCTATAGACGTGTGCGCGCGTCGTCACATCCTTCAAATATGTGACAAAGAGCTTGCCGCCGCCCGTGCCCGCGCCCTGAATTGGTTCGGGCTTTTCGGGGATGACCGTCTTCCAGTCCGTCTCCGCAGGCTTTTTCGGATCGAAGAGAACGATCTTGTAGTTGGGCGCGCCTCTGTTGGTCTGAATCAAAAACTTATCGCCGACGTTGTCGATTACGCCGAAAACATCGTCGCCGACTTCGGCAACAATTGGAGTCCAGGTCTTATCGTTTTTCGAGAGGTCGCGGAAGAAAAGCGCGTTGCCCTTTTTGCCTTTGCCCCGGTCGGAGATATTGAGCAGGGCGTAACGCTCGTCCTCTGTGGTCGAGACGTTGTGGAAGCGTTGCGGGTTGGCCTTGTCTTCATAGACGAGCACGTCCGCGTCCTGCGCCGTGCCGACTTTGTGGAAATAAACTTTGTGACCTTCGTTCGCAGAGGTCATGATCTGGCCGCCCTTCGGCGCGTCGTAGCGGCTGTAGTAGAAACCGTCGTCGGCCCAGGCCATCCCCGACACCTTGACCCACTTCAACTCGTCGGCTAGGACTTTGCGCGTCGCGACTTCCATCACATAGCAATCGCGCCAGTCAGACCCGCCCTTCGATTTGCAGAACGACGCATACTTTGCATCCTTCGAGAGCGCCAATCCGGCAAGCTGCACTGTGCCGTCAGTTGAAAACTTGTTCGGGTCGATAAAGACTTCCGGCGTGCCTTCGAGACCCCTCTGGATGTAGAGAACTGACTGATTTTGCAGGCCGTCGTTTTTTGAGAAGAAGTAGTAATCGCCGCGACGGAAAGGCGCGCTGTACTTCGGATAGTTGAAAAGTTTTTCGAGGCGCGCGCGCACCGCCGCGCGGTACGGAATCTTTTCGAGATAGCCGAAGGTGACTTTGTTCTGCTCCTCGACCCACTTGGCTGTCTCGGGCGAATTCTCTTCTTCGAGCCAACGATATGGGTCTTCGACGCGCACGCCGTGATAGGTGTCGAAGTGTTCGACCTTCTTTGTCTGCGGATACTGAATTTTCTGTGCGAGCACGCTGGGCGCGGTCAACGCCACGAGCGCGACGGCAAACAGGGCCGATTTCGCGGACACTCTTTTCCTCATGTCTTAACTCCTCGGAGGTTTTCTATTGTTAGGGATAACGGCCCGGCTAAAAAGGCCGCATGAAGGCGACGGACAATCTCTTAAGACCTTTCGGTCTCGGCGCAAAGATTTCCAAAGCTTGCAAAATTTATGAACGGTTCGTCGGCCTTTGTCAAACCAGAGGCCGACGCGCATGCACATTTTACAAAGACATTCGATGAAACGCGGGCGCGGGCGGTTCGCTGAAAGTTTCGCCTTTGTAAAGCACCCGCTCAAGAAAAAGACCCGACGGCGGGGCCGTCCATGCGGCAGGCTCGCGCGTCGGTTTTTCAAGCAGCGCACGCACCCCTCGCCGCGAGAGATTTCCGCGCCCGACTTCGACCAGCGCGCCCGTCAGCCTTCGCACCATCTTCCAAAGAAAATGGCTCGCGCCGATGCGGAAAAGGATTAAGGAGTCGTGCCTTGTAACCGAAGCTTCGTTGACGTGGACAATGGTCGAGCCTTTCGCTTCGTCGATCTCTGAAAAGGAGCGGAAGTCCTGACGACCGACAAATTCGGCAGAGGCTTCAGCCATCGCACCGATGTCCAGATTGTCTCTCACCCACCAGACGAAAGATTTGCCGAAGGCCGTCCGGCGCGTCGAGATTTGATAAAGATAGACGCGCGCTACGGCATCGCGCCGCGCATCGAAATTTGCATCTGCGGGGCGCAGGCTTTTGATGTTGACATCGTGCGGCAGTAATTTGTTGAGCCCCGTAAGCATCTGTCTCGGATGCGGGGTTTTGACCGACGGCTTCAACCTTAGATGCGCGACCTGTGCAAGCGCATGCACGCCCGCGTCGGTGCGGCCAGAGCCGCCGACCGTCGCATCCGCGCCGAAGAATTCGCGTGCCGCGCGCTCTATCTCGCCCTGCACGGTGCGCGCTACGGGCTGACGCTGCCAGCCGGCATAACGCGTCCCTTCATATTCGATCTCCATTCTCCACGAACGCATCATTCAACCTCATTTGACCAGACCTTGCGCCGCACAACTTCGCGTACGAGCGTGCTACACTTTCTCTCATAAAGATTTCACTAAGAGTATTCCATGTCGATTGTGATACGCGAGGCCCGGCGCGAAGAAGTCGGCGAACTGATTGCTTTGCTGTTGCTGGCAGAGCCGTCGGAGCGTGCGCTGCGTTGGAGTCTGAAGAATTTGAGCGATGCTGTTTACCGGATGGAAGACGACGGTAAAGTGGTCGGGGCGGCGACGGTGCGTTGGAAGCGCGAGCCGTGCGAGATCGTGGAACTGGCCGTCGCAATGGAGCGACAGGGCGAAGGCCTTGGCAAGCGTCTCGTCGAATGGGTCTTAACAGAGGCGCGCAGGCGCGCCGTGCGCGAAGTCTTTGTCGGCACGAGTACGACGAGCATAAGCAATATCATCTTCTATCAAAAGTGCGGCTTCCGTCCCGAACGGATTCGACGCGATTATTTCTGGTACTACGACCAGCCGCATTTCGAACACGGACTGCCTGTGCGCGACATGATCGTCTTTCGCTACGATTTAACCGACGAGCCGCCAGCGAGCTAAATCTAATGGACGACTTCAAAGAACTTCTGCATATACGCTTTGCCGAGCGCGCGATGGGTTGGAGCGAGATCGAGATGGCGCGCGATGCGGGCGGATTAAAATTTTATGGGACGATTCAGACAAACAGAGGGCCAAAGCGCATGGAAGTCCCCGACTACTCAAACGACCTCGATGCGATGTGGGCGGCGGAGCAGTATCTCGAAAGAATCGGTCTCGCCGAGCCTTATTTAGAGGCGCTCGCCCACAAGACAGGCGCGCAAGATTTAACAAATGCTCAAGACCTCTTTCGACTTGTCAGCGCCTCGCCCGCCGAGAGATGCGAGGCCGCGCTTGCTCTCTTTGAAGCATCTTCTCGGAAATGATTTTGCGGGTTGACGCGACCCAAACTTAAAACGACGAGAAACAAGAAGCACGGCTCTTATCTTTTATCGAACCTTTTCGCCACACTTCCTCGAAACGCATCGGTTATATAATTCGTGCATCTACACATCAATTCGTAAATCGAGGGAAAAATGTCTGACGAAAAAACAGAGCGAGAAAATTTCAACGCCGAAGAGCTGGGCGAACAGTCGGCATATGAGGGCGAGACGGAGATGGGCAGCCGCATGCGTCGCGGCGACGAGTCAAAGGGCGATCCCGCATCGAGAGACATCGCCGGCAGCACGCACCTGAAGGACACGGAAGAGGGGCGCACCGACCGCGACACCACATCGCGCGACCGCGAAGAACAATAGGAACATCAGGGGAGATTTCAGATGAGACTCGAAAACAGGGTGGCGCTCGTCACGGGCGCGGGTTCGGGGATTGGAAGGGCGACGGCTGTTTTGCTGGCACGCGAGGGCGCAAAAGTCGGCGCGCTCGGGAAGACCGAAGACGAGCTAAACGAAGTCACACGTCAGATCACAAACTTTGGCGGCGATGCGATAACGCTTGTTGCCGACGTGTCAGACCCGGAGCAGATGCGCGCCTCTGTCGAGCAAATCTTTGCGCGCTGGCATCGTCTCGACATAGTCTTTGCCAACGCAGGCATCAACGGCGTGTGGGCGCCTCTGGAAGAGCTCACGCCCGAGGATTGGGACAAGACGCTTGACGTTAATTTGAAGGGCACGTTTCTGACAGTCAAATACGCCGTGCCGCATCTGAAAAAGCGCGGCGGCTCCGTCATCGTCACCTCTTCCGTCAACGGCACGCGCATGTTTAGCAACACGGGCGCAACCGCCTATTCGTCATCGAAGGCCGCGCAGGTCGCTTTCACTAAAATGATTGCGCTTGAGCTTGCCGAGCACAAGGTGCGCGCAAACGTCATCTGTCCTGGCGCAATTGAAACCGCCATCGATGAGAACACCGAGAAACGCGATCTGGAGAAGGTTGAACCGGCGGTCGAATTTCCCGAAGGCAAAGTCCCTCTCACAAGGGGTGAGCCGGGCACGTCCGAGCAGGTTGCCGAACTCGTTCTCTTTCTCGCGTCAGACGCTTCTTCACACATCACCGGCACAGAGATTTGGATTGACGGAGCGCAATCGCTTTTGCAAGGGTGAGACAAGCATGACAAGCAGGAGAAGCAACGCGGATAATACGGGTTTGACGGATGAACGCGGATCAGTCGGCGTTAATCATTTGAATCTGCGTTAATCATTTGAATCTGCGTTCTCATTTGTCATCTTACTGACTATGAGATTGCTGCTTTCAATCTTCTGTGGAAGGTTTGGAGCGCAGCCTTTTGACCTGCGAGCGGCGTGATTTGCTTTCAAGCGTGCGCTCTTTTGCGCCGCGCGTCCGTTTGGTCGGCACGCGCGGCGGTCGCCGGTAGTTGAGACGCGCGGCCTCTTCGCGGAGCTTGACGAGACAGTTCATCTTGTTGCGATGCTGACTGCGCGCTTCGCGCGACGCGACGACGATTCCCGTCGGTAGGTGTCTGAGCCGCACGCCCGTCTCGACCTTGTTGACGTGCTGGCCGCCGGGGCCGCCCGAACGAAAGGTCTCAATCTCGCACTCGCGCAGCAAATCCTCGTCTGATTCAGGCAGCACAATCATCTCGTCATCCCAAAAGCGATTATCTTTAATGCATCCTGAATGGGCCGCCGTGCGGCTCGGCAACGAGATCAGGGCGCGATGAGTCCTGCACAATTTCGTGCACCTCTAAAACGTTCGGCGCTGTAAAAGCCTCTTTGGGAAGCGTGCCCGACTGTGCATGCCCTTTGACAAATTCGTCGGAGCGCACCCAGTTGAGAAAATCCTCGCGGCTTTGCCAGATGGTGAAGACGATAAACGGGTCGCCCTCGTTTGCGGGCCTCAAGACCATGTTTGAGACAAAGCCCGGCATCGCGTCAACGAGCCGTGCGCGTTCGCGGAAACGCTGCTCGAAGGCTTCCATATATTCCCGACTGACGTAGATTCGATTGGCGACTGTAATCATTTTGCGTCTCTCCACAGACAACTTTTGAAAATTTTCGTGTCTCTCGCTCGCGCGTCAAGCTCATCAATAAAACGGGCGGCACACTCCGCTCGCACAGCAGCGCATCGATTTGTTTTCGGGCAAGGCGGTAGTTTAGCCTATGTCGCGTAATCGCCGCTAACGTGCGTCCGGCGCGCGCAAGCACAACGTGTCGATGATACCGAGAAGAAGTTTTGCAGGAAGAAACCGACAAATTAACCGACGACCGCCGCCAGATGTCTTCTGCCGAACAAGTTTCAGTTAAGCGCCGCTCGTCGAAAGTCAGACTCGTCGCGCGACTTTTATCCGCGCTTGCCATTTTACTCGTCGCCTTTACCGCGTCGCTCTATCTCTGGCTGGCGCTCTCTCAGGGCGAGCGCGCAACTGACCGCAGCTATCTCAAGATGGAACAGGGAAAGGTTTTAGTCATCGCGCACAGAGGCGGGGCCGGGCTCTGGCCCGAGAACACTCTGCACGCCTTCGAGAATGCGCGCTCACTCGGCGTTGATGTACTCGAAACCGATGTGCGCTCGACGCGCGACGGTGCGCTCGTGCTTATCCATGATGCGACAGTTGATCGAACGACCGACGGGCGCGGGCGCGTCAATGATTTAACGCTTGCGGAGTTGCAGA